>JAFZLE010000175.1 GCA_017551645.1 Clostridia bacterium
CTCGCCCGCGGTCATGGCCTTGTCAGACTGGTTGTTCAGGTCCAGGAAAATGTCGGCCTCGAACGCGAATATTCCGTCCTCGTCTTCATGGATGATAACGGTGCACAGCTCGTCGGAGGACATGCCCACATGCTTGTTGTAGCCGGCGTCTGTGTTCGGCTCATTGCTCCACTCAAACGGATAGTTCATTGAGGCAGCCAGTGTGTTGAACTGCTCGATGAACGAAGCCACGTCCGTCTCGAAGACCGTGCTCCCGTACAGGCCTACTTCGTCCGCCCCCGCGAACATGGGCACCAGCAGCATAACTGCTATAAGCAGCGCAAAAAACTTCTTCACGGCAATAGATCTCCTTATACAATGATATATTGATTATACCATCCAAACTTTTTTCAGTCAAGCGCGTTTGTTACGTTTTCAGGCATTCCGCCTTTATTATTGCCTAAAAGCCCGCCAAGTGATATAATCTGATAGACACGACAGGATTGGAGACTTTATGTACTACGCGATAGTAGACTTGGAATGGAACCAGTACCATAACCCCATGTGGACGCCCTCCAGCCGCCAGGGCGTGATAATGCATGAGGAGATCATACAGATCGGCGCGGTCAAGACCGACAGGGACATGACCCCCGTGGACAGCTTTAACCTCTACGTGCGCCTGGGCGGGCGCAGGCGGCTGGACCGGTACGTAAAAAAGCTCACCGGCATAAACGAAAGCGACATCGCTTCGGGCGAGGATTTCCCCGTCGCGGCGCAGGAGTTCGCCGCGTGGCTTAAAGACGTGGACGCGGTGTTCTCCTGGGGGCCGGACGACCGGCGCGTGTTCCTTAACAACCTGGCGTTCCACGGGCTGAATCCCCCTTCCTGCGCCTGGTACGACGCCCAGAAGATATACGCCGCCCAGCACCCTGAGCACGGCCCGCTGGCGCTCAAGCACACGGCGGAAGAAGCCGGCGTACGGGTGAACCTGTCCCTGCACGACGCCATGAACGACGCCGCCGTGACCGCGCTGTGCCTTAAGACCGTGGACATGGAAAAGGGCATCTCCCAGCTGGAGGCCCCCTCTTTCTCTTCCGCGAGCGGCATGCCCAAGCCCCTGTCCTCCGCCCGCACCCACCGTCATCCGTCCCAGCGGGAAGCCTGGGAAGAGGCCTGCGCCTCCCTTATGAACTGCCCCAAGTGCATGAGCCCGCTCATATGGGAAGAGGGCGAAAAGGGCAGCATAGACCGCTGGTATAAGCTGGCGAGCTGCGTGTCCCACGGGCGCTTCCTGGTACGCGGGGAATTCATGGGCATAAAGTTCAAGGTGCTCAAACTTTCGTTTTTCGATGCCACGCCGGAAGCCATCGCCATGGCGGACAAGGAGCTTGCCCCCGCTACGCCCCGCAAGCGCAGCCGCAAACGCAAAAAGAAGCCCGCAGATACCGTGCCGATGCTCACGGGCGAGGAGCTGTTCGCGAAAGCGCTCGCTTTCGCCCAGGCGCACCACGCAGGCCAGACGCTGGAGCCCGGGCAGGCTCCCTACATAACCCACCTTATGGAGGTGTGCCAGATCGCCTCGACCCTGACCGACGACTACACCCTGCTGTCCGCCGCCCTGCTGCACGACATACTGGTCAAGTGCCCCGAGGTCACTGGCGACCTGCTCAGGAGCGAGTTCAACGACCATGTGGCGGACCTGGTGGAGAACTTTTCCGCGTCAGACGACGAGGAAAGCCTCGTGCTGCGCCTGTCCGACGCGCTGTCAGGACTGCGGGCGCTCAGCTATACCAGGGAAAAGCTCAAGGCCGCCTTTGCCGACACGCTGGGCAGGGCCGAGCTCAAGGCCGCCAAAGCGGGCTACAGGCAGCTCATCCGGGACTGCAAACCGCTTTACGACACCGGCGCATATAAAGAAGCCAGCCGCCTGGCGTCGTCCGTGTTTGCGGGAGTCAAACTGTAGACGAAACATGATATACAAAGAGAGCGTAAGACCCCGCATAAGCGATTTCGACCGTAACGGGGCCTTTACCAACGAAGCGATCCTGCAGGTGCTTGAGACCGCGGGCAGCCACCATTCCGACCTGGCGGGGGACAACCTTATCTCTTCCAGCCTGCAGGGCCGTGCCTGGATAATCATGGAGTGGCGCGTGCGCGTCACAAGGCGCCCCGCCAGCCGCGACACGCTGAATATCGCCACCTGGACCTGGGGCCGCCTCCCCTCCGCGCTGGTATGGCGCGACTTCATGGTAACGGACCAAGACGGCGGCGAGCTGTTCCGGGCGGAAGCTGCCCTCGCCCTGCTGGACACGGCAAGGGGGCGGCTGACCAGGATAACCACGGAGCTTATCGAAGCGTATCAGCCCGAAGGCGAAAGCGTGTTTGAGGACGTGCTACCCAAACCCCGGTTTCCCGACGGATCGCTGCGCGAGACCGCCGTGCCCCTGCGCGGCAGTGACATGGACTTTACGGCCACATCCACAACGCGAGATACATCGAACTGGCCGCTCAGGCGTTCCCGCCCGACGAGGTCCCGCCGGACAGCGTTTCCGATATCCGCATAGTGTATTCCGGCGGAATAAAAGAAGGCGAGAGCGTTACCGCGAAGTACGCCCGCCGGGACGGCGCGCACTGCGTCGCCCTCACCTCAGGCGGCGCAGTAAAGGCCGTCATACAGATGAAATGATTGCAGTCCTAATGGATATCTCAAGCGGAAC
>JAFZLE010000176.1 GCA_017551645.1 Clostridia bacterium
CAGCGTCTCCTGTGAGGTCTCGGTAAAGCCCTGGAAGTAGATGCCGTCCCCTCCCAGGGCGGCGTACTGGTTTTCGTAGGTCTCGATGATGCGCCGCGCCGCTTCTTCAGATGTGTCGAGACGCATCGTGGTGTCCCAGCCCCAGGCGTATCCCCAGATTATATGGATGCCCAGCTCGTGGGCGCGGGAAACGATCTCCAGCCCGTTTATCGGCGCGAAATCGTTCCAGATGATCAATTCGTTCAGCCTCAGCCGCGCCATGTTTTCCAGGTATCCGCGCCAGTCGTATATTGCAAGGCCCCAGGTCCACAGGCCGCGGCGCTGTATGCGGGGCGCGCTCGTATACTCAGCGGGCGGGAGGGCGCCGTCAGTGAACAGCGCGCGATAGTAATACGGATCCGCCACCGTGCCGGAGATACGGGCCCGGGGCAGATACCGGTAGCAAAAGTCCATTACGCCGTAACTGAGCGAAACGGGATCTCCGCCTTCGATAAACACGTCCTGCCGCCCGTCCGCGGGAATAGCGACTTCCACACGGTATCCGTTTTCGGGCACGTGGTCTTTCAGTACCGAGAGATGTACGGTGTTAGCGCCGCTGCCTTCCGTGCCCGGGCCGGGCGTCTGGTGTGTATGAAATGAGATCACGCGGGACAATTCGTTCAGGGCGAAGCTTATCTGCCCGTCTGAAACTCCGTGAAGTCGTATCTGCCAGTCGTTCATATTTTTCCGCTCCCGATCCTTCGCTTTCAGGCTCAGTACTCAGCCCGGTTCTTTTCCGCTGCCTGTATCGAGCTTCCACGTGCCCTTATCCATGTCGACTTCTATGCGGGTGCCGTCAGAGTAGAGGCAGGCCTGCCTTGCGCCGTCCGCGCTTACGAACTCGTGGCGCAGCATTTCGGCATAAAACAGCTTTTCGGACACGGCGCAGGCGGCCTCGACCTGAGAAATGACGGTTTGGTCCGCGTCTATAGGGCAGTAAACGGGCCCGGCGTTCAGTATTCCGTACAGATAGGTGCTCTGGCTGCCGGGCAGGCCGCTTCCGCCTTTCTCCCCAGGCAGGCCTATCCACGGGATAAGCACGCAGTCGTGATACACCAGGTTGAACAGGGGAATGGGTCTCGCGCGCCCGGGATCATTTACTTCGTCTCCTATAAAGGGCGAATGATGGCACAGCACCTGGGAAGGCAGTATGCAGTCCAGTGTTTCTTCAGAGGAGGGTATGATGCCCCGGGCGGTCAGTATGTCCAGGCATTCCCTGCGGTACGCCACACTTTGCTCGCGGCTCATGCGGTGACGGGGATTGAAGCATTCGTCCAGTTCCGCCAGAGAAAACACGTCCAGATAAGAGCTGTCCGGTTTTATACCCATCTGCTCCAGCAGGTTATAGTTCTGCCTTACGTATCCCACGGCTTTTTGCGCGCACAGATAAGCGTAGTGGCCGCCTGCCCATATGTGATTGTGGGAATGGGAACCGTCCAGGTTCTGCCGCGCCTCGTCGAAGGTGAAAAACGCGGTGTCATAGTAATAATCGCGGTACTGATCGTGTATGCCGAACAGGTAGCCGCACTCCCTGACCGCGTTCATTAAGCTGATCATGCCTTCGGTGCCGCCGGCTTTAGGGCTGGGAGGCAGGGGAGTAGGATGCAGATTGTCGTAGCCGCGGAAGCCCCAGCCGTCAAAGTGGGTGTAGGCTTTTTTAAGACCTTTCTGCTTAAGCTGCCTTATCTGAGCGGCGCGCTCGTAAAACGTCACGCAGCTGTCGTTGAATTCGGGCTCGTCCGGCTTGTAAAAGCGGGAGTCCGGCGAAATGTGACGGGTAAGCCCGGTGTGGATCACAGGACAGCCCGGCAGTCTGCCAACGAGGGGATTAAGCGCCTGCTTCGCCCTCAGTGTCATGAGTGCGCCCTTGTTTTTGACATACGCGCGGTAACGCTTTGCCACGTCGTTGTAGTCGCCCCTGAAAAAGCTGTATATCATGCGCCTTTGATACCTGAGCGTGCCAAGCGACGGGCGCCATATGGGCCAGACCTTGCCGTCAGCGTAATCGTAAGAGGCGTCGTAGGGCGTATCGTACACCGCCAGGAAAGCGCTGCCGTTTGTGTCCGTAAAGCCGAACATGGGCATATATGCCGTGCGCTCGAATATCTTGCTCTTTTCCGCCCTGAAATCGCTGTCGAAGGGCACGAGCTCTCCCTGCGAGCGCGGCAGCACGGTGTATCCGCCCGCCGTCTGCCAGGGTGAGGGATAGTACAGGTATTCTATCTCCCCGGGCTTGTCGCCTTCCGCCCAGATCTCAAACGTGAGCTCCCCGGTGGTCTTTTCCACGCTGATCCTGCTGTGCAGAGTCATTTCGCTGCCCGGGATGCCGCAGTAATCGGCGTATATGTCGTCGCTCACCGCGGCTTCGTTCGCGCAGGCTGAATACGGCGGCGGAAGCGTGACCTTCCGGCCGTCCGAAAACACTATGCACGGCTCCAGCTTCATCGTCCAGCTGCCGGAACCATTCTCATACGTGACTGTTCCGCTGACAT
The DNA here is from genome assembly GCA_017551645.1 of Clostridia bacterium. Lineage (GTDB taxonomy): Bacteria > Bacillota > Clostridia > Christensenellales > Aristaeellaceae > RUG14130. Next base: position 2,532 of record JAFZLE010000176.1, read on the forward strand.
AATCCACACTCAGCATGTACGTTTCCCGTTTTATGCGAAAATCCATCGGCCACACTCCTTTATCACGGGTTTTTGTTTTGGATCTCACTGCTTAACTACATTATAGTACCTGCACCGTGTTTATGCAAACGCTGCTTTTCCGTTTGAGATACCAAGAACAGGCGATGATCCTCAGGTCGGTATCTAAATGGCGGGGGAGCTGCCTGTTTTCCGGCAAACATATGCGAAGCGGCAGGATTAACGCGCATGCTTGTTGAATTATCAGCTATCATTCAGCATAAGGAGCGCCTGTTATGGATACCATACCTGTAAGCCTTATCGTAGACGACCCTGCACCCAGGGTATTTGTTTATTACGAGCACGCGGATACCCGCTTTACCGCAGACGGACGGCCTTTAAAGACGGAAGTGCCCAACAGCTTTCTGTTAGAATTCGTTTCCGTTATGGAACGGTACGGCCTGAAGGGCAAGTTCTCGGTGGTGCCCATGCCCGGAGGGCGCGGCGACATAGTGAGGGGCATCGTCGGCTTCGCGAAAGCGGAGATCGACGAATGGCTTTCGGTGGTGCGCGAAAGGGTGCAGAAAAACTTCTCCATCTGCCCGGAGATGCTGACCCACGCGAAAGCCGTGAACCTTGAACAGGGCGGGTTTTACGATATGAACGAGAACGTCTGGGCGCGGACCCAGACGGCCGAGACGCTTACGCCGTACATCGCCAAAGCGTTTTCCCTGCTTAAAGAGGCGGGGCTGTCAGCCACGGGCGTGACTTCTCCGTGGGATTTCGGGATAGAAGCAGAGGACGAATACGTCCGTGCGATCTCTCGAGCGTACCGGCAGGTATATAGCGGCTCGGACTGCTGGTATTTTCTCCGCTCACTTAGGAACAGGCCCAACGCCAGGCCGTGGCTGGCGCTGGAGGAGGAAGGCAGGCGCGTAGTATCCTTCCCCGCCACGACGTCGGACCATTTCTGGCAGTGCATGGACACTGCGGATACCTCCGAAGAGTACGTTTTAAAAGTGGCGGACGAAGTTATAACAGCGGACGGAACGGGCGGCGAAATGATACGCGTGATAGAGACCGGCGGATGGCCGATACTGATCACGCACTGGCAGTCGCTGTTCTCCAACGGCCTCAGCACGGGACTAAGGGCGCTTGACGAAGTGGCAAGGCGCATAGAAAGCAATCTTTCCTCGCGCGTCAAGTGGATGTCCGC
>JAFZLE010000177.1 GCA_017551645.1 Clostridia bacterium
AACTCCCAAGTTCTCCGCATACGTGAAGATATCGGACGGCTGCGACAACCGCTGCACATACTGCGCAATACCCCTTATAAGGGGCGGGTATTCTTCCCGTCCGTACGAAGATATAATGGAAGAGTGCCGCCAGCTCGCCGCCGGCGGGGTAAAGGAGCTAACTTTCATAGCCCAGGATACGTCCCGCTACGGCAGTGATTTTGAGGGCAAACCGCTTCTGCTGAAGCAGCTTTTAAACGAAGCCAGCAGGATAGACGGGATCAAATGGGTCAGGGTGCTGTACTGTTACCCTGATACGGTGAACGACGAGCTTTTAAAAGAGATACGCGACAATCCTAAGATCTGCTCCTACCTTGACCTGCCGCTGCAGCACGTGAACGACGAGCTGCTCAGGAAGATGAACCGCAGGGGAGACAAGGCGCATATAGAGGACCTGCTGTCCAAATGCCGCGAGTACGGCATAATACTGCGCACGACGTTCATAGTTGGTTTCCCGGGGGAGACCGAGGCGCAGTTTGAGGAATTGCTCGACTTTGTGAAGGAATGGAAATTCGACCGCATGGGCGCGTTCACGTATTCCCCTGAGGAGGATACTCCCGCGGCCGTGATGCCGGGCCAGATAGACGAGGATGTGAAGGCGAAAAGGCTTGACACGCTGATGATGGCCCAGCAGCAGATCTCTCTGGAAAACAACCAAAAGCGCGTGGGGACGTGCGCGGAGGCGCTGATAGAAAGTTCCGAGGACGGGTATTACATAGCCAGAAGTTACGCGGAGTCGCCGGAAGCCGACGGAATAATCCGCGTGAACGCAGACGAAAGATACAAGCCCGGAGATTTTGTGACTGTTAGAATTACCGATTGCGACGCATATGACCTTACGGGGGTGATTGAATGAACCTGCCAAACAAACTGACGATGCTTAGGATCGCCCTGGTGCCCGTGTTCGTGTGGTTTGCATCCATGACCAGCAGGGCGATATACCAGTGGATCGCATTGGCAATATTCGTGCTGGCCAGCATAACCGACCTGCTGGACGGCAGGATCGCCCGCAGCCGGCACCTTGTGACGGATTTCGGAAAATTCATGGATCCCATAGCGGATAAGCTGCTTGTAATGAGCGCGCTGGTGATGCTGGTGGAGCGGAACTACATGCCCGGCTGGGTGTGCATGTTCATGCTGGCCAGGGAATTCCTCGTCAGCGGTTTCAGACTGGTGGCTTCCACTAAGGGCAAGGTGATCGCGGCGGGCATATGGGGGAAACTCAAAACGGTGAGCCAGATGATATATATCCCCATGGCGCTGCTGCTTATACCGATGAAGGATCTGTCCAGCGAGCTTGAGGTGAACCTGCACGATTTCTGGCACATCGCCACGCAGGTCATAATGTACATTTCCCTGGCTCTGACCCTGTGGAGCGGGTTCAAATACATCTGGGACAACAGGGAATATCTCAAAGACATGTAAAAACGTGACAAAAGCAAACGGCGGGGTTGATTCCCCGCCGTTTAAACCGGTCAAACCGTTACACCGCGCGCTCTACCTTGCCGCTGCGCAGGCATCTGGTGCAGACGCTCATGCGCTGGGCTTTGCCGTTTACCAGCACGTGCACCTTCTGGGTGTTGGGAGCCCAGGTGCGACGGGTTTTGCGGTTGGAATGGCTCACATTATTGCCGTAAGTGATGCCCTTACCGCAGACCTGACAGAACTTTCCCATGCTTACACCTCCTTATGGTGTACAACTCACAACAAACTCCGGTATTATATCACGCAGAATCACACAACGCAAGGGCTTTACACAAAAATTAACCGGAATCTCAAAAAATATTTCTCGCAACAGCTTGCAAACGTCTTCTGACAGTGCTTAAATATGCGGGATGAAGGAGGATCTTCAAACATGGAAGAGAAAAAAGCGGTCGTAAGCGTGCTGGGAAAAGACCGGAAAGGTATTACGGCTCTGGTGACGAACGTGCTGTATAAAAACGACGCAAATATACTGGATATCTCCCAAACCATAATATCGGGCTATTTCACCATGGTGCTGATAGCGGACATATCCGGCGAGAACTGTGATTTTGACCGCATGGGCGAAGAACTCAACGCCCTGGCCAAAACGCTGAGCGTGCAGATCAGACTGCAGCGCAGCGAGATCTTTGACAGCATGTACAGGATTTAGGAGGCAAGTATGGTTACACCTTCCGAGGTCCTTTCCGTCCTGCAGATGATAGACAAGCAAAAGCTGGACGTGCGCACCATAACCATGGGCATAAATCTGCTGTCCTGCGTGAGCGACGACGACGAGAGGCTGTGCCAAAAGGTCTACGACAAGATCTGCTTCAGCGCCAGGGACCTGGTCAGGACTGGAGAGCAGATAGAAAAGGATTTTGGCGTGCCCATAGTGAACAAGCGCATATCCGTCACGCCCGCCGCGCTGATATCCGGGGGCATGAAAGACCCCGTCAGGCTGGCGCTTGCGCTGGACAAAGCAGCCGGGACCACGGGCGTAAACTTTATCGGCGGCTATACCGCGCTGGTCCATAAATCGCAGACCGAGAACGACAGCAGGCTGATAGATTCCATGCCGGAAGCGTTCTCGTCTACCGAGCGCCTGTGCGGCAGCGTGAACATCGGCTCCACAAGGGCGGGCATAAACATGAGCGCGGTCAAGCGCATGGGCCATGTCATAAAAGAGCTTTCCGAAAAAACCGCCGCGACCCGCGGCTTCGGCTGCGCGAAACTGGTGGTGTTCTGCAACGCGGTGGAAGACAATCCGTTTATGGCGGGCGCTTTTCACGGCGCGGGAGAAGGCGACCTGGCGATAAACGTGGGCGTCTCGGGCCCGGGCGTGGTCGCAAGCGCGCTGGAACAGGTCAGGGGCATGCCGATCGACCGTGTGGCGGAGATGATCAAGCGCACGGCGTTTTCCATAACAAGGGTAGGCCAGCTGGTGGCGCTTGAGGCGTCAAGAAGGCTGAATATCCCCTTTGGCATAGTGGATCTGTCTCTCGCGCCGACCCCGGCGGTGGGCGACAGCGTGGCCAGGATCCTTGAGGCGATGGGCCTTGAGGCATGCGGCTGCCACGGTACTACCGCGGCGCTTGCACTGCTCAATGACGCCGTAAAGAAAGGCGGCGTAATGGCGTCCAGCCAGGTGGGCGGCCTGAGCGGCGCATTTATACCCGTAAGCGAGGACGCGGGCATGATCTCCGCCGCGAAGATCGGCGCTCTGAGCGTTGAAAAGCTTGAAGCCATGACGGCAGTCTGCTCCGTCGGACTGGACATGATCGCCGTGCCGGGAGATACTCCCGCAGAAACGATATCCGCCATAATCGCGGACGAAGCCGCGATAGGCATGATAAACAACAAGACCACGGCGGTAAGGCTGGTGCCTGTTCCGGGCGCCAATGTGGGGGACATGGTGGAGTTTGGCGGGCTGTTTGGCAGCGCGCCGGTCATGCCGCTCAGCCGCTTCTCCCCGAAAGAGTTCATAGACAGGGAGGGACGCATCCCCGCGCCTCTGAACAGCCTTAAAAACTGAGGCTTGCATTTTACCCATGGCTGTGGTATACTCTAAATTGCTGTATTATGGCAATATACTCCGATGAAGGGAGTGTGAATAAATGGACTGCAAGTTTAAGAATGAACTGGGCACGCTCACCGTTAACGAGGAAGTAGTGCTTAAGGTAGCTGGCTACGCGGCTCTGGAATGCTACGGCATTGTTGGCATGGCTTCCAAGCGTTCCACTGACGGTCTGGTCCAGCTGCTCGGATTCGACAACATCGGCAGGGGCGTCGTGATCCACATGGATGAAGGCAACAACGTGGATGTTGAGCTGTATATCATAGTGGAGTACGGCATCTCTATCTCCGCAGTGGCGGAAACACTGATAGATACGGTAAAATATAAGGTCGAATACCTCACCGGCGCCCATGTGAACAACGTGAACGTGACGGTAGAGGATATTCGCGTATAATTCCGCCTTCCAAGGCGCGGAGGTAAGCTTTAAATGAGTGCAAAAACGATAGACGGCAGCCTTTTCAGGGAAATGCTGACAGCAGGCTGCACGTATCTGAATAATAACAGGGAGAGCGTGGATGCTTTGAACGTTTTCCCGGTGCCTGACGGAGATACGGGCACAAATATGTGCCATACCATCAACGCCGCGGTAAAAGAAGTGGGAAATACTTCCCTGAATTCCGTCAGCGATGTCGCGCAGCTGGCCGCGAAAGGCGCGTTAAGGGGCGCCAGAGGCAACAGCGGCGTCATACTCAGCCAGATACTCAGGGGCTTCGCCCAAGCGCTGGACGGCTGCGACGAAATGGACGCCCAGATGCTGGCCAGGTGTTTCCGCAGCGCGGCGCAAACCGCGTACAAGGCGGTAATGAAGCCCAAGGAAGGCACCATACTCACTGTCGCCAGGGTGATGGCGGAAGACTGCGAAAAATACCTTAAAAACACCAGCGACGTGACGGAGCTTTTCGCCCTGACGCTCAGAAGCGGCGAGGAGATATTAAAGCACACTCCCGAAATGCTGCCCGTGCTTAAGCAGGCAGGCGTGGTGGACTCCGGCGGAAAGGGCCTTATGGTCATTTTCAACGGTTTCTACGCTGCGCTGACGGGCAATTATACCGGGCTTGAAGAAGCCGAGACGGTCTCTTCCGCCATGCCAGGGGACTTTGTTGACGACCACGAAGCCATAGGCGAGATCAAGTTCGCTTACTGCACGGAGTTTATCGTGTCGCGGCCCAAGGAAGGCATGACCAACGCCGACGTGTCCCGTCTGCGCAGAAGGCTCGAGCGCATAGGCGACTGCGTGATAGTGGTGAGCGACCTGTCTGTCGTCAAGGTCCATGTGCACACCAACGAGCCGGGCAAGGCACTGCAGTGGGCGCTGGAACTGGGCGAGCTCGACAACCTCAAGATCGACAACATGCTGGAAGAGCGCCGCGAAGTCGAGCGCAAAAAGGCCGAAGCCGCCGCGCAGGAATTCGTAAAGGATTACGGCATCGTCGCGGTAGCTCTGGGCGACGGTTTTACCGAGATATTCAAAAGCCTTGAGATCGACAGGATCGTGGATGGCGGTCAGACCATGAATCCTTCAATAGAGGATCTGCAGAAAGCCATCGACGAGACCCGCGCGAAGGTGGTCTATGTGCTGCCCAACAACACGAATATCATTTTGGCGGCGCAGCAGGCAGCGGGGCTGACCAAGCGCCAGGTATACGTACTGCCTACCAAGTCGGTGCCCATGGGCATCGCGGCGGCGCTGGCGTTCTCGCCGTCCGCCGACCCGGAGACCAACCTTAACGAGATGAATGAGGCAGCCCAGAAAGTGCATACCGCGTCCATTACTTTCTCCGTAAGGGATACGGTGTTTGACGAGATGCAGATCCACGCCAACGACATCATGGGCATGATCGACAACAAGATACAGCAGCTGGGCAGGGACGCCAAAGAGGTGGCCATAAAACTGCTGGAGAGCATGGTCGGGCCCGAATCCGGCGTTATCACCGTGTATTACGGACAGGACGTGGAGGAGCAGACTGCCCAGGCGCTCGGCGATGAGATACAGGATAAATACGCGGACTGCGAAGTGTACGTGCAGTCTGGCGGACAGCCTTTGTACTATTACCTGATAGCGGTGGAATAATGCCCCGGGCGTTAAGGGATATCAAAGGTCTGGGAGAAAAGCGTTTACAGGCGCTGGAAAGCGCGGGCATACGCGGGTTAGACGATCTTATTGGGTTTTTGCCCATAAAATACAATGATTTTACCCGGCTGAAACGCCTGAGCGAATGCCGCGAGGGCGAGGAAGCGGTTTTGAGGCTTGTTTTGACGGGCAAGCCTTCACAGGCGCGTGTAAACGGAAGAACGCTTACGCGCGCATCTTTTTGCGACGGCGCGGAAAAAATACATATCACATGGTTCAATCAGCCGTGGATGTATAAAACGCTGGTAAACGCGCCGGAACAGCTCGTTTTCGGACGGATAGAGACACGCCGCGGCGTGCGTGTGCTGTCCCAGCCCAAGCTCGTCACTCAAATTGCAATAACGCCCGTGTATAAAACCATACCGGGCGTACCGGCCAAACAGCTCAGAGACCTGGTCGGGATCGCGCTGGAGCAGGCTGACATCCGCGAAACACTGCCCCAGACGCTCATCGGGCGCTTTGCGCTGCCTGGCAGGCCCGAAGCCTTGCGGCAGGCGCATTTTCCGGACAGCACCCCGCAGCTGGAACAGGCTCTGTACCGGCTTAAGTTCGAGGATATGCTGTTTTTCATGCTGAACGCGCTGCTGAGCAAGGGCACTGAGGAGGTCGGCGCCGTGATCCCCAAAAATGAAAAGGCGCTCAATGCTTTTTTAGGTTCCCTTCCTTATACACTTACGAACGCACAGAAGAAGACCCTGGAGGAGATCCTTTCCGATATGGCTTCTCCAAAGGCCATGGCTCGCCTCGTGCAGGGGGATGTGGGCTCGGGCAAGACGATCGTCGCCTTTTGCGCAATGTTCGTGTCGGCGCTCGCAGGTTTTCAAAGCGCGCTCATGGCTCCCACTGAAATACTGGCGGGACAGCACTATCAAAGCGCGCTGCAGCTGCTTGAACCGCTGGGCGTAAAGTGTGCTCTTCTTACCGGCGGCACTCCCGCGTCAGAGAAAAAACGGATATACGGGCAGCTCGCATCCGGTGAGATAAAGGCTGTGTTCGGGACCCACGCGCTTATAAGCAAGGGAGTCGAGTATTCCAACCTCGGGCTTGCAATAACCGATGAGCAGCACCGCTTCGGCGTAAGGCAGCGCACGGCGCTGGGGCTGAAAGGCAAAAGCCCGAACGTACTGGTCATGAGCGCGACGCCGATCCCGCGGACCATGGCGCTGATAATGTACGGCGATCTGGACATTTCCGTTATAGATGAGCTTCCTCCCGGCAGAAAACCGGTCAAGACCCGCATCGTGCCCGAAAGCAAGCGGAATTCGATGTACAATTTTATATTGGAAGAAGTCAGGCGGGGGAGACAGGCGTATATCGTGTGTCCGCTGGTGGAGGAGAGCGAAGAGACCGACGCCGAAAGCGCGATAGAGACCTACAGGCAGCTTGCCGGCTCTCCGCTTAAAAACGCCAAGCTCGCTCTGGTGCACGGAAAAATGAAGTCCGAGGAAAAGGATAAGACGCTTGCGGAATTCGCTGACGGAAAGGTCGACGTGCTGGTCTCAACTACCGTTATAGAAGTCGGCATAAACGTTCCGAACGCCTCGGTCATGGTAGTCGAGGACGCGCAGCGTTTTGGGCTTGCCCAACTCCATCAGCTGAGGGGCAGAGTAGGCAGGGGAGCTGACGAGGCTTGGTGCTTTCTGATGAGCGGGGAAACGCAGCGGCTAAAACTTCTCACCCAGACCAACGACGGTTTCGTTATCGCGGAAAAAGATATGGAACTGCGCGGACCGGGGGACATATTCGGAACGCGCCAGTCCGGTTCCGCCCTTGGCCTAAATGCCGATGCGATCAAGGATACCGAACTGTTATATACGGTGCATGCTCTTGCCAAAGAGATCACTGCGTCAAAAACGCCCGAAGCGATCGGATTAAAACAATCTGCCCAAACTTGGATGAAAGACAAAAACGAGATCATATTCTCGCAAAACTGAACACGATAGAACAGGGGCTTCCGCAAGGAAGCCCCTGTTTTGTACGGATATGGAAACGGAACCGCGAATAAGAGGGAAAGAGTGGGAAAGATATAGTAAAAGACCTTATTGTTAATCGTTGGTTAATTGTGGAAATAGTGCTTGACAGAATCTTGGGGCAGTAGTAATATATACAAGCTGTCCCGCTTGCGGGAGCGCCTCTGAGGGTCCGGAAGGGCTGGAGGGAGGGGCTTCGGGA
>JAFZLE010000178.1 GCA_017551645.1 Clostridia bacterium
ACCTTCAGAAATTTATCAAGGCGCAGCCCCTCGGATGAGGGAACCGCGCCGGAAGTCTTGGCCATTATTACTTTACCTTGAAGGTCTTGGCGAACTTGAAGACAGGCTTGGTCTGAGCCGGAACGGTGATCGTCTCGCCGGTGGCGGGATTGCGGCTCGTGCGCTCCTTGGTCTCCTTGGTCGCGAAGGTGCCGAAGCCCATCAGGCGCACGTCGTCGCCATTGGTCAGCGCCTGCTGTATAACTTCCTCAAAAGCGGCTACAAACTCGCCGGCGAGCTTCTTACTCGTAGAGGTTTTCTCACTTAATGTGTTAACAAGCTGGGTTCTGTTCATTGATCTTTCTCCTTTTTAAGTATTTCTGCCGCGGCATCAAACAGCTCCCATGAAGGATCGTATCCGTGCCGCCGGCACACAATAATATATTTTACCACATCCGCCATGGATTTGGCAAGCGGTAAAAGCTCCTTTGCGGGCATTTCTTTGTTTGGAAGCACCTTTTCAGCAAGTTTTTCCAGGCTTTCAATATCGTGCATGTACGGTTCCGCCGGCGGATTGACCAGGCAGGCGCAGCGATGGTCGTACACTTTCAGTCTGTCGAGGTTCTCAGCCGACAGGGACAGTACCTGTCCGCCCGGGTCCATGAAATATGTTTCAGCCCTGTCGCCGTAGGCGTCAAGCAGTGCTATCTTAACTTCTCCCGCCAGTTCCCGGCTGTCGATCTCGGTAACGATGACGCCGGAAAGAGCGGGCAGGGCCGCGCCGCCTATGTCCTGCGCGCTTAAGCAGGTCACCTTGCCTCTCGCGCGGAGCATGAGGGGTGAAAAGCTGCCGCCCCCCGTCACCCTGACTTTAGGATGCCTGCGGGTGTACTCCCTGGCGGCCTCGTCCCACGCGCTCATAGCGCAGAATACGCCGCATTCGTGCTTTTCCAGCTCCTCCAGCACGAGTCGTATGTGGCTGTCAAAGTCTTCAGCCTCCTCATACAGCCTGTCCAGGCTGCTGAACGCCTTGCCTTTTTGGGCAAGCAGCCGGGCGAGCTCGCACCTTTCCGTGTGCAGAATAACGTTGTCGCTTTTATCCAGCGTTTCAAGCGCGTCCACTGTCAGTTCTCCGTTTCTGAAGCCGCTGATAAGAATGTCCAGCATTTTCCCTCCATTCCTTTCCGGGCACAAAAAAAGCCGGATCAAAACCCGGCTTGCAGGTGCCACCCGGATTCGGACCGGGGAATAAAGGTTTTGCAGACCTTTGCCTTACCACTTGGCTATGGCACCAATAAAAACAGCGGTAGACGAGACTCGGACTCGCGACCTCCACCTTGGCAAGGTGGCGCTCTACCAACTGAGCTACTACCGCATAAAGTGCCGCGGGGCGGAATCGAACCACCGACACGGAGATTTTCAGTCTCCTGCTCTACCGACTGAGCTACCGAGGCACATTACGATCCGGAAGGGGCTCGAACCCTCGACCTCCAGCGTGACAGGCTGGCATTCTAACCCACTGAACTACCGGACCACATATGGGAACAACAGGGCTCGAACCTGTGACCCCTTGCTTGTAAGGCAAGTGCTCTCCCAACTGAGCTATGCTCCCGAGGCATCACCTTACGGCGACTTTGAATAGTTTATCACTCCAAGGCACTTTTGTCAATACCCTTTTTCAAAAAAATTTCCTTGACGAAAACTTACAAAAATGTTTTAATGAAAGAAAAGCGTTTGGGAGCCGGTAAATGATTTATTCCCGTGAGGAGACCGCGTGGCTGACGCTGTGGTGCCTGAAGGGCATGACGCCGCGCCGCTTCTACAATCTGCTCACTCAGGCAGGCGATCTGAGCGAGATAACGGAATGCCCCGATGAATTCAAGCCTCTGTTCGAAGAGGACATGTTCCTTGTGTTCAAACAGACCTTGGAGACAGGTCCGGACGAACTGGTACGGAAGCTTGACGAAAAACAGATCCGTTTCGTCACCAGGGTCAGCGAAGGCTATCCCCCATCCCTTGAAAACATACCCGACCCGCCCGGAGTGCTGTTCGTGCAGGGCGACGGCCCCATCGAGGACGAAAAGACCTTCGCCATAGTCGGCACCCGCCGCGCCAGTTACGACGGCAAAAAGGCCGCGAAGGAGTTTTCTTTCCAGCTGGCGCAGAAGGGCGTTACCGTGGTCAGCGGGCTGGCAAGGGGCATAGATACCGAGGCGCATCTGGCGGCGCTGGAAGCGGGCGGCCGCACCATAGCGGTGCTTGGCAACGGGCTCGACATGGTCTATCCTCCCGAGAACGCGGAGCTCGCCCGGCGCATAATCATGTCCGGCGGGCTGCTGATAAGCGAGATGCCCCCGGGCGAGCGCCCATCCCGCTACTCTTTTCCCGCCCGCAACCGCATAATCGCGGGCCTGAGCGCGGGCGCGCTGATAGTTGAGGGCGATATGGCTTCCGGTGCCATGATAACCGCTTCCTTCGCCCTGGAATTCTCAAGGGAAGTGTTCGCGGTGCCCGGCTCGATCTACCAAAGCCTGTCCGAAGGGCCCAACCACCTTATACGGGACGGAGCCGGCGCGGCGCTCTCCCCCTGGGACATACTTGAAGGCATGGGCTGGGGCGCGCGCCCCGCGAAAAAACAAAAAGCGCAGTCCCTGCCGGACATGTACGCGGAAGAAAAACTCATATACGAACAACTTAAAATAGAAGCGAAAAGCTTTGAAGAGCTCGCGCATTTAACAGGATTTTCCCCGGCGCAGCTGAATTCCCGCTTGACAACCATGCAGCTTAGGTCAATAATAATAAAGCTGCCGGGCAATCTGTACCGTCCGGCGTAAAGATGGAGGTAAGGTTTTGAGCAATTACACTCTCGTTATAGTCGAGTCTCCCGCCAAGGCGCACACCATAGGCAGGTACCTGGGCAAAAACTACCGGGTCATCGCCTCACAGGGACACGTGAGGGATCTGCCTAAAAGCCAGCTGGGCGTGGACGTGGATAAAGATTTCGAGCCCAAATACATAACTATCCGCGGCAGGGGAGACCTGATCGCCGACATACGCAGGGAAGCCAAAGGCGCAAAAAAGATATTGCTGGCCACCGACCCTGACCGTGAAGGAGAAGCCATTTCCTGGCACCTGTGCTCACTTTTGGGCATGGATCCTGCTTCCCCATGCCGGGTGGAGTTCAACGAGATCACGAAAAAAGCGGTTAAAGCCGCGCTGGGTGCGCCCAGAAGCATCAACCTGGAGCTGGTGGACGCGCAGCAGGCCCGGCGCGTGCTGGACAGGCTGGTGGGCTATAAGATCAGCCCCATACTCTGGGCCAAAGTCAAAAAAGGCCTGTCTGCGGGGCGTGTGCAGAGCGTGGCCACCCGGCTGGTCGTGGAACGGGAGGAAGAGATAGACGCTTTCATTCCTGAAGAATACTGGCTGATAGACGCCGCGTTCCAGAGCGGAAAGACCCGTTTCGACGCCCAGTTCTGGGGAATAAACGGCGAAAAGAAGGAACTCAGGACCCGGCAGGAAGCCGAGGAGGTCGTTTCCCTCGTAAGCGGGAAGCCTTTCAGCGTTTCCGACATCAAGACGTCCACGAGGCTCAAGTCCCCTTCCGCCCCGTTCACCACCGCGTCGCTGCAGCAGGACGCCAGCCGCAAACTCAACTTTACCGCCTCTAAGACCATGCAGATCGCCCAGCAGCTCTACGAAGGCGTTGAGATCAAGGGCGAAGGCGCGATAGGCCTTGTGACATACATCCGTACCGACTCCACCCGCATCTCCGACGATGCGATCGCAGAAGTCAGGAACTACATCTCTGGCAACTATCCGCCGGAATACCTGCCCGAAGCGCCCAACGTATATAGGGCGCGCCAGGGCGCTCAGGACGCACACGAGGCGATCCGTCCCAGCGTGCTCGCGCTCTCTCCGGACGCTATCAAAGCGTCTCTGACCGGCGACCAGTATAAGCTTTACCGGCTGATCTACAACCGTTTCGTGGCCTGCCAGATGACGCCTGCCGCCTACGACACCATGACCGCGGACATACTGTGCGGCGACGTCGTCTTCCGCCACAGCAGCCAGAAAAAGAGCTTTTCCGGTTTCACGGCGGTGTATGAAGAAGGCACCGACGACGAGAGCACCGAAAAGACCGGGCGCATACCGAAACTGAACCTTTCCGACGCGTGCCAGGCGTTGGAGATCGCGCCGTCGCAGCACTTTACCCAGCCTCCCGCCCGCTATACCGAGGCGTCGCTGGTCAAGGCGCTGGAAGACAAGGGTATCGGCCGCCCCTCAACCTACGCTCCCACCATATCCACCATACTTGGCAGGGGCTATGTGGCGCGGGAGAAAAAACGCCTGTTCCCCACGGAGCTGGGCAAGATCGTCACCAGCGTAATGAGCAAGGCGTTCCCCGACATCGTGGACACCGAATTCACTGCCCAGATGGAAACACAGCTGGACGAGATAGCCGAAGGCAGCCTGAAATGGCAGAACGTCATAGGCGGGTTCTACTACCCCTTTGAGAAAGAGCTTTCGGAAGCCGAAAAACAGCTGGAAAAGGTGGAGATTGCCCCCGAAGTCAGCGATGTGCCCTGCCCCAACTGCGGCGCCATGCTGGTGTACCGCCGGGGCCGTTTCGGAAAATTCCTGGCGTGTCCCCGTTTCCCCGAGTGCCGCTATACCCAGACCCTGCTCACATATATCGACGCGCCCTGTCCCAAGTGCGGCAAGCGCCTGATAGAGAGAATAAACAAAAAGGGCAGGAAGTTTTACGGCTGCGAGGATTACCCCGCCTGCGATTTCGTCTCCTGGGATATGCCCGTAAAGGAGGCCTGCCCCAAGTGCGGAGGTTATATGACGCTCAAGTACCTGCGGGGCGGCGCTGCCGCGCGGGTATGCCAGAACGAGAGCTGCCGCTACCGGGAGGAAGTCAAGTCCGAAGACAGCGATGAATGATTTTGTTACCGTCGTAGGCGCCGGTCTCGCGGGCAGTGAAGCCGCCTGGCAGCTGGCTGAGCGTGGGCGCAGGGTCAGGCTGGTGGAAATGAAGCCCAAGTGCTTCTCCCCCGCCCATCAGTCCGAGGGTTTTGGGGAACTCGTATGCTCCAATTCCTTAAAGGCGGATTATCTTTCCAACGCTTCCGGGCTGCTCAAGGCGGAAATGCGGCGCTTCGGCAGTCTTATACTCAAAGCCGCCGACGCTTCCAGGCTGCCCGCGGGCGGCGCGCTGGCGGTGGACAGGAACGCTTTCAGCGCGTACATAACCGACGCGCTTACCGCCCATCCGCTGGTGGAAATCGTGCGGGAAAGGCTGGACGATATACCGCCCGAGCCCGCCGTGATCGCTACCGGCCCTTTGACACACGAAGCGCTTTCTGACAGCATAAAGGCGCTGCCCGGCTTTTCGCAGATGCACTTTTTCGACGCCGAGGCGCCTATCGTGACGCTGGAAAGCCTGGACATGAGCAGGATCTTCGCCGCCTCCCGCTACGGCAAGGGCGACGACGACTACCTTAACTGCCCCATGACCGAAAGCGAGTACAACGCGTTTTACGACGTGCTGGTCTCCGCCGAGACCGCTGAGGTGCATGACTTTGACAAAAAACTGGTATTTGAAGGCTGCATAGCAGTGGAGATACTGGCGCAGAGGGGCAGGCAGACGCTGGCTTACGGGCCGCTCAAACCCGTGGGGCTCACAGACCCCCGCACCGGCAGGATGCCCTACGCCGTGGTACAGCTAAGGCGCGACAACTCCAGCGGCAGCCTGTATAACCTGGTGGGTTTTCAGACGCGGCTCAAATTCGGTGAGCAGAAGCGGGTATTCGGCATGATACCCGGACTGGAACACGCCGAATTCGCCAGATACGGCGTGATGCACAAAAACACGTACCTGAACAGTCCGGACGTCTTGGGCATAAACTATCAGGTGAAGGGCCGCCCCCTGCTCCGCTTCGCGGGCCAGATGACGGGCGTGGAAGGCTACATGGAGTCCGCCGCGTCGGGACTCGTGGCAGCGCTGGGGCTGGAAATGTGTCTGGAGGGAAAGCCCGAACCCGATTTTGGGGATAAAACGCTGCTGGGTGCACTTACGCGCCACACAGTCACTCCCACCGGGGATTTTCAGCCGATGAACGCGAACTTCGGGCTGCTGCCCCCTCTGGAAAAAAAGGTACGCAACAAGAAAGAGCGCTATGAGCTCGTAAGTTCGAGAGCGCTCGAGGAAATAGACAGGATCAAACGGGAATACGCCCTGTAAGGGAGGTAAAAAATGGACTTATTCAGAGGCACCACCATCTGCGCGGTCAAACGCGACGGCGTGACCGCTATCGCCGGTGACGGCCAGGTGACCATGGGTGAAAACGTGGTAATGAAGAATACCGCCAAAAAGGTACGCAGGATATATAACGGCCAGGTGCTGGTAGGTTTCGCGGGCACGGTCTCGGACGCCTTCGCCCTGTGCGAAAAGCTGGAGAACAACCTTACCCAGTATTCCGGAAACCTGGAAAGGGCCGCGGTGGAACTGGCGCAGGGCTGGCGCATGAACCGGGAAGCGCGCAACCTTGAGGCGCTGCTGATCGCCGCAAACAAAGACGAACTGCTGCTGATAAGCGGCACGGGAGAAGTGATCACCCCGGATGAAGGCGTGCTGTCCATAGGCTCCGGCGGGAATTACGCCCTTGCGGCCGCCCGGGCGCTGATGGAAAACACGGAGCTTTCCGCGCAGGAGATCGCCGTAAAGGCGCTCAGGATCGCCTCCTCCATCTGCGTCTACACCAATGACCATATTATCTGCGAGGTGATATGATGAACACGCTCACACCGAAACAGACAGTTCAGGAACTTGATAAATATATCATCGGCCAGGATGACGCCAAAAAAGCCGTTGCCGTGGCGCTCCGGAACCGTTACCGCCGCATGCAGCTGCCCGAAAGCGTCAGGGAAGAAGTGACGCCCAAAAACATACTTATGGTCGGCCCCACCGGCGTAGGCAAGACCGAGATCGCCCGGCGCCTGGCCAAGCTGGTGGACGCGCCCTTCGTAAAAGTGGAGGCCACCAAATTTACCGAGGTCGGCTACGTGGGCCGGGACGTGGATTCCATAATCCGCGACCTTACGGAAGCTGGCATACGACTTGAAAAAGACCGCCAGGTGAATGAGATAAAGGACCTGGCCGTGCAGGCGGCCAACAACCGCATCGTCGAGCTCATGGCGCATCCGGTAAAGAAAAAGTCTAACCCCATAGACATCATACTGGGCAACACCCGCAGGGAACCCGAGGAAACCCCCGAGGAAAAGGAAATAATGTCTTCCAAGCGGGAAGACCTGCGCGCCAGGCTCATGGCGGGCGAGCTGGAAAACCAGATAGTCGAGATCGAAGTGGAAGAGACCGCTCCCAAAGCCGAGATCCCCGGCACGGACATGAGCATAAGCGATATGATGGGAGGCATGCTGCCCAAGAAGACCAAGCTCAGGAAAGTGCCCGTGAGCGAAGCCCGTCGCATACTGACCGCCGAGGAAGAGGACAGCCTGGTGGACATGGACAAGGTGTATTCCGACGCCATCTCACGGGTGGAACAGCACGGCATCGTATTCATAGACGAGATCGACAAGGTGGCGGGCCAGGGCTCAAAGGCAGGCCCCGACGTGTCCCGGGAAGGCGTGCA
>JAFZLE010000179.1 GCA_017551645.1 Clostridia bacterium
CTGTTCCAGGTGGGCAATCTGGAGAGCATTATGGAGCTTACCCGCTCCCTGGGCGGAAAGCTCACACTGTTTCCCATCGGCAGGCTCATAAACGAGAAGGACGACTTGAAGCGCGCGCTGAGGACCGCGTACTCCTACGGTTTCGAAATAGAGAACCACACCTACAGCCATACTGCTCTGTTCTCACTGAGCGACGAGGAGATGGCGCGGGAGATATACATGCAGAACATGTACGTGTGCTCCGCGCTGGGAGTCAATTACGAGCCTCATTTCCTGCGCATGATGGGCGGCAACGGTGAACACGACCTGCGTTCCCACCAGTATCTGGTGCAGCTGGGAGGCTACAAGGGCATCGCCCACTGGACGTACTCCGGCTCCGACGCGGATCTGGACCACATAAAAAAGCACACCGAAAACGGCTTTATAGTGCTGTTCCACGCCACCAACCGTGACTTCAAGATAATGCAGGAGTACATACCCTGGCTGGTCGCCCAGGGTTATGAGCTGGTCACGCTGAACGAGATGTTCGGCCTGGAACCCAACGCAACCTCTCCCCTTACGGACGACCCCCTCACCAGGGAAGTGCCCGAGCCCCTGCCCTTCGTTTACACCGAATACGTGAACCTGGGCACCAAGCAGTATAAGCAGCTCTACGCCGTGCAGCTGCTGCAAAACCGGCTCATTGAGCTGGGCTACCTGCCCCAGGACACCTTAGTGGACGGAGATTACGGTTTCATGACCAAGGCGGCGGTGGAGCTGTTCCAGGCGCAGAACGGGCTGTCCGCGGACGGCATCGCGGGAAAGGCTACCCAGACCCTGCTGTTTTCGGACGACGCTCCCGTAAACACCGCGCCGGCGGTAACGCCTTCCCCCGCTCCGGTCAAGTGACCGCGTGCGAAAATGCGCACATATATAAAAACGGCGCCGACGACATCGGCGCTGTTTTTTATCTTTTCACGGGTTTATGGCGCAGTTTGGATGTTCATCCATGGTGCCGTGCCGGCACGCGTTATGCCCGCTGTTTTCAGATAAAAATCAAAGCCGCGCGTAACGCGCGGCTTTAACTGTCAGCCCTGCTTCTGCTTGTGCTTGGGATTCTCGCAGATCACCATTACGTGACCCTTGCGCTTAATGATCTTGCACTTCTCGCAGATGGTCTTTACGGACGGTCTTACCTTCATTTACGTGTTCCTCCTTAGTAGAGTTACTGCTTACTGCGCCAGGTGATGCGGCCGCGGGTGAGGTCGTAGGGCGAGAGCTCTATCTTCACCTTGTCGCCGGGGTAGATGCGGATGTAGTTCATGCGCATTTTCCCGGAAACGTGCGCCAGTATCTTGTGGCCGTTGGGCAGCTGTACCTCGAACATAGCGTTGGGGTAGGCTTCGGTTACAACGCCTTCAACCTCTATAACGTCTGATTTGGACAAATGCTTTCCTCCTTGGCAGCCAGCCACTTACGGATTTGGTAGTCCTCTATCCCCTGCTCCAGGAGCTTCAGGATGTCGGGATCAGGCAGGCTTTTCAGCCTCAAATGCTTAAGCTTCTTCTTTTTCGGCCTTGAGACCTTGCGTGTGTCGCCGTCTGACAAAAGCACGTAGTTTTCGTCCAGCGACTCGATAACCAGAAACAAGCGGCCTTCGTCCCTTCCGGCTTTCGATTTTACAAGGCAGCCGGGTACGATAGACGGCTTATCCATTTTGAGATCCTCCCGCGAACTTGCCCGGGTAGGAAAGTATCTCCGCGTCGCCGTCCGTGACCAGCACCGTATGTTCGTAATGGGAGCAGACGGAGTTGTCGCGGGTGATCGCGGTCCAGTCGTTGTCCTGGATGAATACTTTCCAAGTGCCCAGCGCTATCATGGGCTCAATGGCTATTGTCATGCCCGCCTGCAGCCTCATGCCGCGTCCGGGCTTGCCGTAATTCGGCACGGATGGGTCTTCGTGCATTTCGCGACCGATCCCGTGACCGCAATAATCTCTGATGACTCCGTAGCCGTACTGTTCCGCGTGCTGCTGTACCGCCCAGCCTATGTCGCCAAGCCGGTTGCCTGCCCGCGCCGCCTGCGCGCCTTTCCAGAAGCACTCTTCCGTAACGCGCATGAGCTGCTCGGCTTCCTTGCTTACCCTGCCTACCGGCGCGGTAAACGCGGAGTCACTTTGCCAGCCGTTTATGATGCAGCCGCAGTCTATGGAGACTATCTGGCCTTCCTTAAGCGCCGTACTGCTTGGGAAACCGTGCACTACCTCGCTGTCCACGCTGGCGCAGATGGAGAAGGGAAATCCTTCGTAGCCCTTGAATGAGGGCACCGCACCTGCGGCGCGTATGAGCTTTTCCGCCCTTTCGTCAATCTCCAGGGTGGTAACGCCCGGCACAATCATTTCTCTTAGCTCCGAGAGCACGCTGTGGAGCAGCTTGCCCGCTTCCCTCATCAGCCTGATCTCGGATTCGCTTTTGGTGTATATCATCTCAGCCCCTCAGCGCGCGCAGAATCGCGGCTGTGACTTCCTCGGGCGTGCCTTCCCCGTTTACGGGAGCCAGCTTGCCCGCCCGCCTGTAGAAATCTATCAGCGGGGCAGTCTGGGTGTGATACACATTAAGACGGTTCTGTATGGTCTCGGGAGCGTCGTCCTTGCGGCGGTAAAGCTCACCGCCGCAAGAGGGGCACACGTTTTCGTCCTTGAGGGTCGAAATGTGGAAAGTGCCCTGACACGCCCTGCACACTCTGCGGCCGGTCAAACGGCTCAGAAGGTGCTCGTCCTCAACCTCCATATCTACCACCATGTCCGGCGCCTTGATCTCGTCAAGCGCCTGGGCCTGGTGCACGGTACGGGGAAATCCGTCCAGCAGGTAACCGTTAGCGCAGTCGGCTTCGTTGAGCCGATCGCGTACCATATCTATCAGCACTTCGTCCGGCACGAGCGCGCCCGTCTCGACGAACGCCTTGGCGCGCAGACCCGTGGGTGTAGCGCTTGCTATGGCACTTCTAAGCATATCTCCGGTGGAGATGTGGGGAATCGACATTTCCTGGCAGATCTTCTCCGCCTGAGTGCCTTTCCCTGCCCCCGGAGGGCCAAGAAACACTAACTTCATTCGAGCCTTCCCCCTCTTACTTAAGGAAGCCCCTGTAGTGCCGCATGAGCAGCTGGCTCTCCAGGGTGCGCGCGGTCTCGACCGCGACGCTCACCGCTATCAGCAGGGAAGAGCCCGCGAACGCCAGGTATACGCCGGAGACCTTGTACACGATGTTGGGCACCAGCGCCAGCACCGCCAGGAAGATCGCGCCGAACAGGGTGATGCGGTGGTTGATACGGGTAATGTAATCGACCGTCGCCTTGCCCTGACGGATACCGGGGATAAGCCCGCCGTTGTTCTGGATATTCTCAGCCATCTCCTTGGGATTGAAGGTGATGGAGGAATAGAAGAAGGTGAAACCCAGTATCAGCAGCGCGTTGATGGCGATGTACCACCAGGTGCCGCTGCCCAGGGTGTCGCTCCACCAGTTGGCAGCCTTCGTGGAGATGAACTGAAGGATCGTCTCCGGGAACTGCATGATGGCGGAAGCGAAGATCAGAGGCAGAACGCCGCTGGCGTTGAGCTTGATCGGGATGTGGGTGGACTGGCCGCCGTACATCTTCCTGCCCACCATGCGCTTGGCATACTGGACGGGGATGCGCCTTTCCGCCATATCCACCAGCACCACGCCCACGATCATGGCCAGGCTGATGATCAGTATGGCCAGGCTGCCGGGCAGGGAGCTGAACGTTCCGGAGAACATCTCGGTGAACAGGGAGCGGACCCTGGAGGCCAGCACCGTGGCGAAGCGGCTGACGATACCCGCGAAGATCAGCAGGGAAACGCCGTTTCCGATGCCGTTCTCGGTGATCCTCTCACCTATCCACATGGCCAGGGCAGTACCTGCCGCAAGGCAGAAGCCGATGGTCAGATAGTTGAAGAAGCCGGGGTTCGCGGAAGCCTTCAGGCCGTAGGTCAGGGCGATCGCCTGCACGAAGCCGAGACCGACCGTTAAGTAACGGGTGATCTGGGCGATCTTCTTCCTGCCTTCTTCGCCGCTCTTATTGAGCTGCTCCAGAGAGGGGATCGCCACGCACAGCAGCTGCATGATTATGCTGGAGTTGATGTACGGGGTGATGCCCATGGCCATGATGGTCCAGTTGGAGAAGTTGGCGCCGGTCATCCAGCTGATGTAGTCCAGCAGACTGTAGCGGTTGAGCTGTTCAGCCAGCTGAGAAGCGTCTACGCCCGGGGTGGGGATGAAGCACAGGAGCCTGTACACAAGCAGCATTCCCAGGGTGTAAAGCAGCTTTTTACGCAGATCCTTTATTTTCCACGCGTTTTTGAGCGTCTCAAACATATCAGATCACCTCGCAGCTTCCGCCGGCCGCTTCGATCTTCTCCTTTGCGGTGGCAGTGAATTTGTTAGCCTGCACCGTAAGCTTTTTGGTGAGCTCTCCGTCACCCAGGATCTTGATGCCGTCCAGCACCTTGTTGATGATGCCGTACTCAAGCAGTTCGATGGGGCCGACCACCTCGCCGTCCTCAAACACGTTGAGAGCTGAGATGTTGATGGCCTCGTACTCGGTCCTGAACTTGTTGGTGAAGCCGCGCTTGGGCAGACGCATGGTCAGGGGCATCTGGCCGCCTTCGAATCCGGGCCGCTTGCCGCCGCCGGAACGGGCCTTGGCGCCCTTGTGACCTTTACCGGAGGTCTTGCCCAGACCGCTGCCGATACCGCGGCCCAGCCTCTTGGGGGCCTTGGTGGAGCCGTACGCGGGCTCTAAATCATGAAGTTTCATGCCTGACCTCCTTCTTCGCCTATCTCTTCAACCTTCACCATGTGCTTGACCTTGAAGATCATGCCGCGCACGGCGGGATTGTCTTCCTTGACGACCGTGTCGCCTACGTGATGCAGACCCAGGGCCTGGATATTGGCCTTGTGGTTCTTCAGCGCGGCGATGGTGGACTTGGTTTGAGTTATCTTAAGCTTCATAGTTTAAGTCCCCCTTAACCCAGGATCTCTTCCACGGTCTTGCCGCGGAGGCGGGCGACCTTCTCAGCGGACTGGAGCCTGCCCAGGCCGTTCAGGGTGGCGCGCACCATGTTGATGGGGTTGTTGGAGCCGATGGACTTGGTGCGGATATTCTTGATACCCACAGCCTCTATGACCGCACGCACGGGACCGCCCGCGATAACGCCGGTACCTTCTTCGGCGGGCATAAGCAGGACCTTGCCCGTACCGAACACACCGGTGATCTCATGGGGGATGGTGGTGCCGTCCAGAGGAACGTTGATGAAGTGCTTTTTAGCGTCTTCGATCCCCTTGCGCACGGCTTCGGGAATTTCCACCGCTTTGCCCATGCCGCAGCCGACCTTGCCCTTTTCGTCGCCCACTACCATAAGAGTGGTGAAGCGGAAGTTCTTGCCGCCCTTAACGACCTTGGCAACGCGGTTGATGTACACGAGCTTTTCTTTGTATTCACTGACTGGTCTTTCTCTGCGCTGCATTGCGTTATCTCCTCCCTTAGAAGTTTAAGCCGCCTTCGCGAGCGCCAGCAGCCAGCTGAGCTACACGACCGGTGTAAATATATCCGCCGCGGTCAAACACCACTTCTTTGATGCCGGCAGCGATCGCCCTTTCGGCCACGATCTTGCCCACCAGCTTGGCCTGGCCCTTCTTGTCCAGCTCCGCCGCCTGAGAAGCGATATCCTTCTCAACGGTAGAGGCCGCGCACAGGGTGTTGCCCTTGGTGTCGTCGATAACTTGAGCGTAGATATGCGCGTTGGAACGGAACACGCACAGACGCGGACGCTCGGGCGTACCGCTGATCTTTTTGCGCACACGTTCGTGGCGTATCACGCGGATTTCGTTTCTATCCGTCTTCTTGAACATTGCGATACCCTCCCTTTAATTATTTCTTACCGGACTTGCCTTCCTTGTGGCGCACGTACTCGCCTTCGTAGCGGATGCCCTTGCCGTGATACGGCTCAGGCTTGCGGATAGCGCGGATCTCGGCCGCGATCTCGCCCACCACCTGCTTGTCGATGCCGCTGACGCTGATCTTGTTGGGGTTCGGCGTAGCGAAGGTGACATGCTCGGGGGCTTTTACCACTACGGGATGGGAGAAGCCGATGTTGATGGTCAGCTGGGAGGGGTTGTCCGCCTGAGCGCGGTAGCCCACGCCCACCAGCTCCAGGTTCTTGGTGAACCCGGTGGTTACGCCGGTGACCATGTTGTGGATAAGGGCTCTGTAGAGGCCGTGCATGGCACGGAACTCTTTCTCATCGTTGGGACGGCTCACGAGAAGTTCGCCGTTCTCGATCTTGATGCCCATCTGGTCGTTGACCTTCTGGGTCAGGGTGCCCTTGGGACCCTTTACGGTAACTACGTTGTTTTCAACCTTCACGTCCACGCCCTGGGGCAGTTTGACCGGAAGCTTTCCGATTCGTGACATATAAGCAGTACCTCCTTACCAAATGTAAGCCAGCACTTCGCCGCCGATATTGGCCTGGCGAGCCTGCTTATCTATCATCAGACCCTGGGAGGTGGAGATGATGGCGATACCCAGACCGCCCAGCACCTTCGGGATCTCTTCGCTTCTGGCGTACACGCGCAGACCGGGCTTGCTTATGCGCTTAAGACCCTTAATTACGCTTTCCTTACCTTCGGCGTACTTAAGACCGATCTTGATCTGACCCTGCAGGCCGTCCTCAACAACCTCGAAGCTCTTTATGTAGCCTTCGTCAAGCAGGATCTTGGCAATGCCCTTTTTGATGTTGGACGCCGGTACAAGCACTTCGTCGTGCTTGGCAATCAGACCGTTACGGATTCTGGTAAGCATATCCGCGATGGGATCGTTTACTAACATTGTTGAACCTCCTTGACGATTACCAGCTGGCCTTTCTGACTCCGGGAATCTCGCCCTTGTAGGCAAGATTGCGGAAGCAGACGCGGCACACGCCGTACTTGCGGAGCACCGCATGGGGACGACCGCAGATGCGGCAGCGGGTATAGGCGCGGGTAGAGAACTTGGGTTCCCTGGCCTGCTTTATTTTAAGGCTAGTCTTTGCCACGCTTACTTCCTCCTTCTTTACGCCTGGAACGGCATGCCCAGCTGGGCCAAAAGTTCCTTCGCTTCCTCGTCGGTGTTGGCGGTGGTGACGAAAATCATCTCCATGCCGCGGATCTTGTCCACCTTATCGTACTCGATCTCGGGGAAGATCAGCTGTTCGCGAACGCCCAGGGCGTAGTTGCCCCTGCCGTCGAACGCCTTGGCGGAAACGCCTCTGAAGTCGCGCATACGGGGCAGCACGATGGAAATAAGCTTGTCAGCGAACTCGTACATGCGGTCCTGACGCAGGGTGACTTTGGCACCTACGTTCATGCCGGCGCGGACTTTGAAGTTCGCGATGGACTTCTTGGCTTTGGTCACCAGGGGCTTCTGGCCGGAAATGGTGGCCAGCTCGTTCACCGCGGTCTCCAGCGCCTTGGCGTTGTCCTTGCAGTCGCCCAGACCCATGTTGATCACGATCTTCTCCAGGCGGGGCACCTGCATCACGTTCTTATAACCGAACTTCTGCGTAAGAGCGGGAATGACTTCGCTTTTATACTTTTCCTGCAGCCTTGTCATGTTTATATCCTCCTCTCACTTACTTGATGGTGGCGCCGCACTTCTTGCATACGCGCACCTTTTCGGGCTTCTGGCCTTCGCGCTCAATGAACTTGTGCGCGAGGCGGGTGGCCT
Source organism: Clostridia bacterium (assembly GCA_017551645.1). Lineage (GTDB taxonomy): Bacteria > Bacillota > Clostridia > Christensenellales > Aristaeellaceae > RUG14130. The sequence goes on from JAFZLE010000179.1 coordinate 7,760, forward strand.
TCTTGCAGGAGGGGCATACCAGCATGACCTTGCTGGCGGGGATGGGGGCTTCCTTGTCGACGATGCCGCCGGGCATGCCCTGTCCCCTGGGCTTCTGGTGCTTCTTCACCATCGCCACGCCTTCCACGACGATCCTGCCGTTGGAAGGATACGCCTTCTGGATCTTGCCCTGCTTGCCCTTGTCTTTACCGGAGATAACGACTACGGTATCGCCGGTCTTTACACCGAGTTTCGTAATAGCCATAGTGTCGTCCTCCTATTAAAGTACTTCGGGGGCCAGCGAAACGATTTTCATGTAATCCTTTTCGCGAAGCTCTCTGGCTACGGGCCCAAAGATACGGGTGCCCTTGGGCTGTTTCTGGGAATCTATAATGACCGCGGCATTGTCGTCAAAGCGGATGTAGCTGCCGTCGGGACGACGATACTGCTTCTTGGTGCGGACGATAACGGCCTTAACAACCTCGCCCTTTTTCACGGCTCCGCCGGGCTGCGCGCTCTTTACGGAAGCGACGATGATGTCGCCTACGCTGCCGCTCTGACGGAAGGAGCCGCCCAGTACGCGGAAGCACATGATCTCCTTGGCTCCGCTGTTATCTGCAACCTTTAATCTGGTTTGCGGCTGAATCATAGCGAGTTCCTCCTGCTCTTACTTCGCCTTTTCGACGATCTCTACCAGTCTCCAGTGCTTTTCCTTGGAGAGGGGTCTGGTTTCCATCACGCGCACGGTATCGCCTACGCCGCACTCATTGTTCTCGTCGTGAGCCTTGAGCTTGGTGGTGCGGTTCATGATCTTGCCATACAGCGGATGCTTTACACGGGTGCGGATCGCGACCACGATGGTCTTGTCCATCTTGTCGGACACTACTACGCCGACGCGCTCTTTGCGCATGCCTCTTTGTTCGGACATCTGTTTTTCCTCCCTCAGTTCTTAGTCAGTTCGCGCTGGCTGAGAACGGTCTTGATGCGGGCTATGTCCTTTTTGCAGGCACGTACCGCCGCCGTGTTCTGGAGCTGACCGGTGGCCAGCTGGAAGCGCAGGTTGAACAGCTCGCTCTTTTTGTTCTTGAGTTCGGTGTCGAGCTCCTGAGTGGTCTTGTCCTTAAGAGTAGTCATAATGTTGTTTTTCATTGCTCTTCACCGCCCGCCTGTGTGTCCTTGGAAATGATCTTGGTTTTGATGGGGAGCTTGTGGCCGGCCAGGCGCAGAGCTTCCTTGGCCAGACCTTCGTCGATGCCGCCCATCTCGAAGAGTACTCGGCCGGGCTTGACCACGGCCACCCAGTACTCGGGGGCGCCTTTACCGGAACCCATGCGGGTCTCGGCGGGCTTGGCGGTTACGGGCTTGTCCGGGAAGATCTTGATCCAGACGTTGCCGCCGCGCTTGGTGGTACGCGTCATGGTCTGACGGGCCGCCTCAATCTGATTGGAGGTGATCCAGCCGGGCTGAAGCGCCACAAGACCATATTCACCGTACGCCAGGAAATTGCCCCTCTGGGCCTTTCCCTTCATGCGACCGCGCTGCTGCTTGCGGTGCATAACTCTCTTGGGCATCAGCATAGCTTATTTGCCTCCTTCCTGAGTGTTGGTGTTGACGGGGCGATTCTCCCTGGGAGCCCTGGGACCGCGGTCGCGGAAGTCTCTGCCCTCGCGGCCTTCGCGGCGGTTGCCGGTGGCCTTGACGGAGCGGGGAGCGTAACCCTTGCCCAGGAACTGTCCCTTGTAGACCCAGACTTTGACGCCGATGCGGCCGTAGGTGGTATGCGCCTCCGCGAAGCCGTAATCGATGTTGGCCCTTAAGGTCTGCAGCGGGATGGAACCCTCGTGATATCCTTCGCTTCTGGCGATGTCCGCGCCGCCCAGACGACCGGATACGGTGGTCTTGATGCCCTGCGCGCCCGCC
>JAFZLE010000180.1 GCA_017551645.1 Clostridia bacterium
CCGCGCGGGCTACGCCGACAGGTTCATTGAGACCGCGGGCGTGAACGCCGTCATGAACATGGCCAACACCGAAGAGGAACTGGCCGCGCTGCTCACGGCGGAAGATTTCGCCTCCCCCTACTACAAGGCGCTTATCGAGGGCGGCAAGGTCATAGCGCTGGGCATGCCCGTGAACTTCTCCTCTGACGAGTTCGCCGAGGGCATCGTGAAGGGCCTGACCTTCCTGTCCGAAAACGACGCGCCCTACATGGTGCACTGCACCGAGGGCAAGGACAGGGCGGGCTTCGCCTCCATGCTGGTGGAAGCGCTTATGGGCGCCACCGAAGAGGAGATAGTCAGGGACTACATGCTGTCCTACGTGAACTATTACGGCGTGGAAGAGGGCACCGAGAAGTACGGCATGATCGCCCAAAAGAACATCATGGAGATGCTCTGGGCGGTAACGGGCCTTGAGAAGGGCGCGTCCCTGGAGGGCGTGGACCTGGCGAAGGCCGCGGAAGACTACCTGCTCAGCCACGGCATGGCCGCCGGGGCGATCGAAGCGCTCAAGACCAAGCTGGGCTGATACTTTAAGCCAAACAAAGACCCGCGCTTTCCTTTTCGGAAGCGCGGGTATGTTTTTTTGTTTACCACCAGTGCACGAAATCGTTCACGATCAGCAGCGCGGCAAGCAGCGTCAGATACAGGCTGAACCACTTAAGGCGGCTCTTTTTCACCACCCGCAGCATCAGGCCTATGGCCGCCAGGCCCGCCACGAACGCCGCCAGCACGCCCGCCAGCATCTGGGGCAGCTGGGAGGACAGGGCGGTCTGCAGCGCGCCGTTTTTGAGCACGTGCCTTAATTCAAGCACCGCCGCGCCCAGTATCGCGGGTATGCTCATCATAAAGGAGAAGTCCGCCGCGCTCTTGCGCTTTAAGCCGCCGGCCAGGCCGCCCGCGATGGTGGAACCGCTGCGGCTCACGCCCGTGAACGTGCCCACGCACTGCATAAGGCCCATAATGAGCGCGTCCTTCGCCCTGACCCTGCCGTGGGAAGCCTTGGCGATGCTGCGCGCCCTGCCGATCCCGTCCGCCAGCAAAAGTATCAGCGCGGTAAACAGGAACGCGTAGGGCAGGAGCGTGCGGGCCACGGAATCGATCACGTCGTCCCAGCCGGTGTACTTGAGCGCCAGCACGAACAGCACCGTGGGGATGGTGGCGAGGATAAGGTACTTGATCTCGCCCTTTACGGGGTGGGCGAGCATCTTTATGATGCGCTTAAAGTACCACGCCACTACCGCCACCAGCGTGCCCAGGTGCAGCATCACGGTAAAGGCGCCTGCCAGGCCGCTTTCCAGCTTGAGGCCGAATATCTCTTCCGCCAGCATAATATGGGCGGAGGAGGACACGGGCAGGAACTCGGTCAGGCCCTGTATGAGCCCAAGGATTATGGACTTGAAGTAAGTAAGCTGTTCCACGGGAAGGCTCCTTTACAAGAGTAGTGGGCGGGGAAGGCTGTCAGATAACTATGTTGAACAGTCTGCCGGGCACGTATATGAGCTTCTTGGGCTGTTTGCCGTCCAGGAGCTTTATGACTTCCTCGCTGCCCCTGAAGTACTCCTCGGCGTTTTCGCGGGTAAGGTCGCTGGGCACCATCACGCGGCCGCGCACCTTGCCGTTTATCTGCAGGGCGACTTCCACTTCGTCCTTTACCAGCGCCTTTTCGTCGCACACGGGCCAGGGCTTGCGCACTAGTTCCGGACCCAGCTCAAGCGCCTCGTTCATTTCCTCGGTGATGTGGGGGGCGACGGGGTTTAAAAGCTGCAGCAGCACCGCGAGTTCCGTCTTTGTGACGGAGCCCTTCTGGTACATCCGGTTGACCAGCGTCATCATCTGGGCGATGGCGGTGTTGTACTTCATCTGCTCGTAGTCTTCGCTGACCTTCTTGATGGTCTGGTTGACGTCGTAGGCCATGTCCTTGCTTATGCCCTCCGCGTCGGACAGCATGGTCTGCAGTTTCCACACCCTGTCAAGGAAGCGGCGGCAACCCCTGGCACCTTCGGTCTGCCACGGTATCGCCTGGTCGAAGGCGCCCATGAACATCTCGTACAGGCGGAAGGCGTCCGCGCCCAGATCGTCCACCACTTCGTCGGGATTCACCACGTTGCCGCGGCTCTTGGACATCTTTTCGCCGTTGGAGCCCAGTATCATGCCGTGGCTGGTGCGCTTTAAGTAAGGCTCCCTGGTAGGCACTGCGCCTATGTCATACAGGAAGCGGTGCCAGAAGCGGCTGTACAGCAGGTGCAGCGTGGTGTGCTCCATGCCGCCGTTGTACCAGTCCACGGGCAGCCAGTATTTGAGCTCGTCCATGGAGGCGAATTCCTTGTCGTTGTGGGGGTCGATGTATCTGAGGAAGTACCAGCTGGAGCCCGCCCACTGGGGCATGGTGTCGGTCTCGCGCCGGGCGGGGCCGCCGCACTTGGGGCAGGCGGTGTTCACCCAGTCGGTCATCTGGGCCAGGGGGCTCTCGCCGTCGTCGGTGGGCTCGTAGTTCTCTACCTCGGGCAGTTTGAGCGGCAGGTCGCTCTCCTTTAGCGGCACCCAGCCGCAGCAGGGGCAGGACACCATGGGTATGGGCTCGCCCCAGTACCTCTGGCGGGAGAACACCCAGTCGCGCAGCTTGAAGTTGACTTTCCTTTCGCCCAGCCCTTTCTCGGCCAGGTAGTCGATTATGGCTTTCTTGGCTTCCTTCACGCTCATGCCGTTAAGGAAACCGCTGTTCACCATGGTGCCCGCCTGTATGTCGGTATAGGCGGCTTCCTGCACGCTGCCGCCCGCCACGACCTCGATTATCGGCAGGCCGAACTTCCTGGCGAACTCCCAGTCCCTCTCGTCGTGGGCGGGCACGGCCATGATGGCGCCGGTGCCGTAGCCCATGAGCACGTAGTCGCTGATCCACACGGGGATCTCGGTGCCCGTCAGGGGGTTTACGGCGCGTATGCCCTTGAGCTCCACGCCGGTCTTGTCCTTGTTGAGCTCCGTGCGCTCAAAGTCGCTCTTGCGCGCCGCGGCTTCGCGGTAGGCGGCGACTTCGGCGTAATTGGTGATTATGTCCTTATGCTTTTCCACCAGCGGATGCTCGGGGGAGATGACCATGTAGGTGGCGCCGAACAGCGTGTCGGGGCGGGTGGTGTAAACCCTCAGCTTGTCGCCGGTGGTCAGGGTAAAGTCCACTTCCGCGCCTTCGCTGCGGCCTATCCAGTTGCGCTGCTGGGTGGAGACTTTTTCGATGAAGTTCACTTCGTCCAGGCCGTCGATCAGCTTCTGGGCGTAGGCGGTGATCTTCAGCATCCACTGGCTCTTGACCTTGCGGATCACCTCGCCGCCGCACCTTTCGCACACGCCGCCCACGACTTCCTCGTTGGCCAGGCCCACCTTGCAGCTGGTGCACCAGTTGATGGGCATTTCGGTCTTGTACGCCAGGCCCTTTTCCCAGAGCTTTAAGAAGATCCACTGGGTCCACTTGTAGTAGGCGGGGTCAGTGGTGTTCACTTCCCTGGAATAGTCGAAGGAGAAGCCCAGGCGCTTGAGCTGCTGGCGGAAATGGTCCACGTTCTGCCTGGTGACCACCGCGGGATGGATCTTGTTTTTGATGGCGTAGTTTTCGGTGGGCAGGCCGAACGCGTCGTACCCGATGGGGAACAGCACGTTGTAGCCTTCCATCCTGCGCTTGCGGGCGATGATGTCCATGGCGGTGTTGGAGCGGGGATGCCCCACGTGCAGCCCCTGTCCGCTGGGATAGGGGAACTCTATCAGCGGGTAGAACTTGGGCTTGTCATGGCTGGCTTCGGCGTTCAGGCAGCCGGTCTCGTCCCAGTGGGCCTGCCACTTTTTTTCTATCGCGGCGGGATTATATTCCTTGTACATTCCCATATTTCTGTTACTCCTTAGCGCGGCGGGCGAAGCATACATACCCGCATTTTCATCTTGACATTATAACACGTTCGGTTATAAAAGGCAATAGCGGGAAAAGCCAAAGCCTTGCCAGAACGGGTAAAATATTATATAATCAGGCCATCATTATTCGATAAAGGATGGAGCATGAACAAGAAACTGGACCTGTTCGTAACGTTCTTCCGTATAGGCGCCTTCACCTTCGGGGGCGGCTACGCCATGGTGCCCCTCATAAAAAGCGAGGCGGCGGACAAAAAGGGCTGGATAAGCGAGGAAGACATGCTGGACATAATCGCGATCGCCGAGTCCACGCCCGGGCCCATCGCCATCAACTCCGCCACCTTCGTGGGCTACAAGACCGCGGGGGTGCTGGGCAGTGCCTGCGCCACGCTGGGAGTGGTGCTGCCCTCGTTCCTGATTATCGCGCTGCTGGGCGCGCTGCTGGACCGTTTCAGCAGCCTAAAGCCCGTGGCGTACGCGTTTTTCGGCATACGGGCGGGCGTGCTGGCGCTGATAATCAAGGCGCTGATCTCCATGTTCAAAAAGTGCCCAAAGCCCACGCTGAAGCAGCTTAAGACCAAAGAGGGCAGCTTCATACGCTACCTGTACAAGGCGCTGCCCTACATACTTATGGCGCTGGCCTTCTGCCTGGTGGCGCTTATGGGCGTAAAGAGCCTGTGGGCGCTGCTGCTGGCGGCGGCGATAGGGCTGTCCTCCTACCTGGCGATGGAAGGGGGCGCGAAGAAATGACCCAGCTGCTTGATCTGTTTCTGATGTTCTTCAAGATAGGCGCCTTCACCTTCGGGGGCGGCTACGCCATGCTGCCCCTCATACAGGAGGAAGTCGCCAGCCGCGGGCTGATGTCGGTGGAGGAGCTGGTGAGCTTCGTGGCCATAAGCGAGTCCACGCCCGGGCCCTTCGCCATAAACATCGCCACCTACGTGGGCATGCACCACGCGGGCATCTGGGGCAGCGTGTTTTCCACACTGGGCGTGGTGATGCCGTCGTTCATCATAATCCTCATAGTGGCACACTTTTTCGAGAAGTTCAAGACCAACCGCATCGTGAAGGGCCTCATGAGCGGCCTGCGCCCCGCGGTGGTGGGACTGCTGGCGGCGGCGGTGGTGACCATGGGCAGGAGCGTGTTCTTCAGGGACGGTTGGGTGTTCGACCTTAAGCTGCTGCTGGCGGCGTGCATATTCGCCCTTACGCTGTACCTGTCCCTTAAAAAGAAGCACCCCATACTGCTGATAGTCCTGGCCGCCGCGCTGGGCATGGCGGGCATGTACATAATAGAAGGATAAACATAAAAGGATAAAGGAGAAAACGATGCCGTTTACGCTGGTAAGGAACGATATAACCAAAATGCAGGTTGACGCCA
>JAFZLE010000003.1 GCA_017551645.1 Clostridia bacterium
AGAGAACGCGCTCTGGGTACGGGGGTAAACGTTCTGCAGGAACAGTTCCCGCATGGCGGTATTGATGGCGTCGCACACCAGGTCGGTATTCATCGCTTCAAGTATGGTCTTGCCGGGCAGGATCTCACTGGCCATGGCGGCGGAATGGGTCATGCCGGAGCAGCCGATGGTCTCCACCAGAGCTTCCTCTATGACGCCGTTTTTCACGTTCAGGCTCAGCTTGCAGGCGCCCTGCTGAGGCGCGCACCAGCCGATACCGTGGGTATAGCCGGAAATGTCCTTGATCTCTTTAGCCTGGACCCACTTGCCCTCCTCGGGGATCGGTGCGGGGCCGTGGTTAGGTCCCTTTGCCACGCATACCATTTCTTCCACTTCGCGTGTATACTGCATGGATATCCTCCTTTTTGCTTGAGCGCGGAAAACAAACCGCCCGCGCAGCCTTCGGGATTATTATAGCACACTATTTTCGCTCTGTGGTAACGAATGGGTTAAGTTTATTCTCGCTCCGGCTTGACACGGCGCCGGTAATCTGGTAGAATGGCTGCATTAACTGAAAGGCGGTAGCGTTCGAGACATGAAGATCAGCGGCTGAGCATGGCATTGGATCCACCCCTTATGGGGTAAGTTTAACGTGCCGTGAAGCCGCAGAACGTACCGTACCATGCCGGTAAATGTGTTTTGCGTTCCTTTGCGCGCCGAGGGGGCGTTTTTATTTTGTCAAAGATCATACTTAACCTGAAAGACATCCGTCTTGCCTTCGCCGACAGGGACATCCTGAACATACCTTCCCTGTCGGTATATGAAAATGAAAAGATCGCGCTCGTGGGCGAAAACGGCGCGGGCAAGACCACCCTGCTCAACCTTATATCCGGCGAACTCAGGCCCGACAGCGGTTCCGTTTCCGTAAACACACCGTTTGCCTACGTGCATCAGGCCGATGCGCAGGCCAGCTGCCTGAGCGGCGGCGAAAAAACATTCGACCGTATAAACGAGGCGTTGGCGTCCGTTTCCGGCTTGCTTTTATGCGATGAGCCCTCCGCCAATCTGGATCTGTCCCACCGGGAGATGCTGCTTGATAAACTCCTGGCATACGACGGCGCCCTGATACTCGTGAGCCACGACAGGGAGCTGATCTCCTCCGTCGTAAACAAGATATGGCTGCTGGAAGACGGGCAAATCAGCGAGTTTCCCGGGAATTATGACGATTTCCTGCGGGAAAGGCAGCGGCAAAGGGATTTCGCCGCGTTCGAATACACCCAGTACAAAAAAGAAAAAGCGCGGCTGCTGGCGGCGGCGCAGGCCTACAGGGAAAAATCCTCCCAGGTCAAGAAGGCGCCTTCACGCATGGGAAACTCTGAGGCGCGCCTTCACAAGCGCGAAGCCACCGACGCGCAGCTGCGCCTGAGCCACAAATCCAGCCTGATGATGAGCCGGGCCGAGCGTCTTGAGGAAAAATCGGCCCCCCGCTCCGACCCCGAGATCCGCATGGACGCGGGCAAGATACCTCCGCTCAATTCCCGTTTCGCCGTACAGGCGCGGGAACTCGCGCTTAGCGTGCCAGGAAAAATGCTTATATCTCCTTCGGATTTTTATGTAGAAACCGGCCGCATAAACGCACTGCTGGGCGAAAACGCCAGCGGGAAGACCACCCTCGTGCGCGCCATACTGGGCACGCTGTCAAAAGACGTACGCATGGATGGCGATCTGCGCGTGCATCCCCAGGCGCGCATAGGCGCGTTCACCCAGGACTGGCAGGAAGGGCTTGAGCCATCGCTTTCGGCTTTCGACAACGTGATGCGCGTTTCCGTTCAGGACAGGTCCGTGGTCAGGACCGCCCTTGCCAGGCTGAGTATCCGGGGCGAAAACGTGTTTAAGCCACTGTCCGTTATGAGCGGCGGAGAAAAGGCGAAGGTGGCCATGTGCGCGCTTCTCATGGGTTCTTACAACCTGCTGATACTGGACGAGCCCACCAACTATCTGGACGTGTTCACTTTGGAAGCGTTGGAAGAGTTGCTGCGTTCGTATCCCGGAACCGTGCTTCTGGTAAGCCACGACAGGCGCTTTGTGAACAGTATCGCTTCCCGCCTGCTGCTGATACAGGACAGGCATGTCGTCAGCTTTGACGGCGATCTGGACCAGTTTGAGCAGTATTCCGCCAGAAAGGCACAGCCCGATCCAACTGACATGACGCTGCTGGAACTGCGCCTCGCCCAGATCGCTTCCCGGCTGGCAGCTCCCAGAAAGGGCGACAGGCCGGATCTGTTGAACGAAGAATACGAGCGCCTGGCACAGCAGCTCAGGGCCCTGCGCGGATCACGCTGATCCAATAGCACAAAAAACGGCGGGATATTTCCCGCCGTTTTTTATATGCCGTCAGAACATGTTGAGATCGCTCAGGTACCATTTCCCGCCGACTTTCCTTACCTGCATAGTGCCCGTCTGGCTCTGCTGCAAGCCTGATATGTCTATATCGATCCGGTAAGAGACCTCGCCCTGGGTGCTGTCCCTGCCCTGCTGGAATGAGAGCGGGGTTATCTTGATCTTTGAAGCGCTCATAAGCGCAAGCGAGATGTCCGCCTGGTCCTTAAACTCGGCGTAAGTGACTTGCTTGCGCAGTTCCGGATCCATGATCTCCCATATCTGCTTTGACGATTGAGAGTTGAACGCCTTCTCCAGTTTATAGATCGGGTCGTACGGGTCGGATGAACCGCCCGAGAACACGGAAAGCAGTATGCCCAGCAGCACCGCGGCCGCCAGCACCACCGCCCAGGCGGGATACTTGCCGACTTTGACCTCCATGAACTGGTCAAAGAAGGTCTTGGCCCTCT
>JAFZLE010000181.1 GCA_017551645.1 Clostridia bacterium
CTTTCACCAACGGCACTATGGCGCTCTCCGCGGCCATGTTCGCGGTGGGTCTCGGCATGGGCGACGAGATAATCTGCCCCACCAAGACCTACTGGGGCACCGTGTCCCAGGCGATCAACTTCGGCGCCAGCGCGGTGTTCTACAATATAAACGAGAACCTGAGCATGGATCCCGCCGACATCGAGCGCTGCATCTCACCCCGCACCAAGGTGCTGATGGTGGTGCACTCCTTCAGCGACCCGGCGGACATGGACGCCATAATGCCCATCGCGAAAAGGTACGGCCTTAAGGTGATAGAGGATGTTTCCCACGCCCACGGCGCCCTGTACAAGGGCAGAAAAGTGGGCACCTTTGGGGACATCGCCGCCATGAGCATGATGAGCTGGAAGTCCTTCGCTGCGGGCGAGCTTGGCATGCTGGTGACCGATGACAGGCATCTGTACGAGCGCGCCCTCGCCTACGGCCATTACGAGCGCAACAACGCCAAGAACATAACCGACCCGGAACTGCTCCCCTTCGCGCACATCGCGCTGGGCGGCGTGAAGGGCCGCGCAAACCAGCTGTGCAGCACCCTGGCGCTGGGCCAGTTAAAGCACTTTGACGCGCGCATGGCTGAGATAGACAAGGCCATGCAGTATTTCTGCGACGGCATAGACGGCATAAAGGGCCTGCACCCCATCCGCCCCGAAAAGGGCAGCGGCTCCACCATGGGCGCCTGGTACCTGCCCCAGGGCTGCTACAGGCCAGATGAACTGGGCGGGCTGTCCTCGGGTCGCTTCGCGGAAGCCGTAAGGCAGGAGACCGGCGGGCTGCACTGCTGGGAGGGCGGCAACTTCTGCCTGCACACCCACCCGTTCTTCAAGGACTTCGACTTTTACAACCTCGGCAAGCCCTCCCGCATCGCCTTCGCGGACCGCGACGTCAGGGAACTGGACGCCGCCTGCGCGCCCTCAGAGAAAATGTACTGCGTGTCCATCCCGCCCTTCAAAAAGTTCATGCCCGAATGCATAGACAAATACATCGAGGCGTACCGCACGGTGTCCGAAAACTACGAGCAGATACTGGAAGAGGACAGCAAACTGAACGGCGGGCGCTGGTACGGCGCCGACAACGCGTGACGGAGGCGCAATAATGATAATCGACATCCACAACCACGCGTATTACCACGGCTACAACGCCAAAAAACTCGTGGCCAACATGGACGAGTGCGGCATAGACAAGACCTGGCTGCTCACCTGGGAGACCCCTGAAAGCGAGTGCAACCCGGAAGTGAGCTGGTGCGTCAGCCGCGCCACTCCCCTGGCCGCCGTGCCCCTGGACGCCACGCTGGAGTACATACGCGAGTACCCGGACCGTTTCACCCTGGGCTTCGCCCCTGACCCCCGGGACCCTTACGCCATAAACCGCCTGAAGGCCGCCATAAATTCCTTTGACGTGAAGATCTACGGCGAAATCAAGCTGCGCATGATGTACGACAACCCGGACGCCCTGCGCCTGTTCCGCTTCGCCGGGGAAAACGGCCTGCCCGTGCTGCTGCATTTCGACTACGAGTACGAAAGCGGCAAACTGTTCCCACGCCCCTCATGGTGGTACGGCGGCGGCATAGACTGCCTGGAAAGGGTGCTGAAAGCATGCCCCGGCACGGATTTCATCGGCCACGCCCCCGGCTTCTGGGCGCACATCTCCAAAGACGAACTGTACAAGACCGCGTCCTACCCGGACGGCCCCGTGATCCCCGGCGGTGAAGTTGAGCGCCTGCTGGAAAACTATCCCAATCTGTACTGCGACATCTCCGCCAATTCGGGCCTGCGCGCCCTGTCCCGCGACACGGAGTATTCAAAGCGCTTCCTCGCCCGTTTCTCCGACCGCGTGCTCTACGGCAGGGACTATTACTACAATAAGCACCAGGAGTTCCTGAATTCCCTGGGTCTTGACCGGGATATACTGGACAAGATCTATTTCAAAAACGCGCTCAGGCTCATACACGAATCATGATACCTGAATCCTATTTCGATAAACCTTACTGGGTCATAGATGTCTTGCCTGAGCAGGTATCCAAAAACAGTCCCGGGCAGTACTTCGCCGTGGAAGAATACTGGCTGCAGCCCATGAATCAGGCTGCGCTGCGCCGCCGTTTCGCGGATCTGCTCCTTAAACTCAACTGCTATCACGGTTTTCATGTCTATTCCGCTAACGAAACAGACTATGGTCAAAATCCTGCTCCTGACAGCTTGATTTCGCTTGTATGTTCAGAGCAGGTCGATCTTTGCATCGTTCTTACTGACTCCAACGCGATGATCACGCTCAACCGAGACGATACCTACATGACCGTGTATAATCCCAGCAAAAGACTACGTAGACTTATTGAACGGCTGTCTTTTTCTGAAGGCTTATTCTTACGTAAGCCTTTACGATGATTGCTCGCAGAAGTATTGCACGAATACGCCTCGGACTTAATCAGTCCGAGGCGTTATATATACAGAAAAAACCACCGGTTATCCGGTGGTTTCATGCGCTCCTCAGGTAGGACTCGAACCTACAACCCTTCGGTTAACAGCCGAATGCTCTGCCATTGAGCTACTGAGGACCATCAACTGCCTTGGCCGCCTGCCGTCTGTGTTTACCCGGCACCGCGCTTCCGGCTCTATATCAAAAGGGCTTCGCTTTCGCGTTTCGTTCTCACTTTACGCCTCGCGCTTCCCCTTAATCCAAATCGAGGGGATAATCGCTTATCCCCTCTTTGGTTCCCGGCGGCGTCCTATTCTCCCGGACCGTTTCCAGTCAAGTACTTTCGGCGCTAAGAGGCTTAACTTCTGTGTTCGGTATGGGTACAGGTGGGACCCTCTCGCCATCGTCACCGGA
>JAFZLE010000182.1 GCA_017551645.1 Clostridia bacterium
CATGGTCGTCTTCCTTTCTTAAAAGCGGAAATAAATGAACGGGTTGTAAACGGACGCCATCAGCAGCGCCAGCGAGAGCGCGTACACGCCCAGGGCGCAGGCGCCGCTCAGGTAAGGATAGTATTTTCTGTCCCCGATGCGGTTTTTTATCCACTCCGTCCAGGGCAGGCAGCACAAAAGCGCTATCGGCAGCCAGAAGCTGTTTTCCAGCACTCCCGCCTGACCCGACAGGTAAGCGGCGAGCCCGGTGAACGGCCCCGCGAACATGCCCCTGAGCACGGACAGTATCCCCGTAAGGCTCTCCATGCGGAAGATCACCCAGCCCACCAGCACCAGCAGCAGCGTGACCGCCCGGCGCAGAAGGGCGGGCAGTTTTCTGATCACTCCCGCGAGCAGGTATTTTTCGGTCACCAGCAGCAGGCCGTAGTACAGCCCCCACACCACGAAGTTCCAGCTGGCGCCGTGCCACAGCCCCGTGAGCATCCACACGGTCAGGAGGTTGATTATGTTCCTGCACACCGAGCGGCGGCTGCCCCCCATGGGGAAATACACGTAGTCCCTGAACCAGGTGGACAGGGATATGTGCCATCTCCTCCAGAAGTCCGTTACCGAATCCGCCGTGTACGGGTAATTGAAGTTCTCCGAGAAGTGGAACCCGAACATCCTGCCCAGGCCTATGGCCATATCGCTGTACCCGGAAAAGTCGAAGTATATCTGCAGCGCGTACGCAACGGCGGCCAGCCATGCCGTGCCCTGCGGCAGTACGGCGGCGTCCAGTATGGGGTCGGCTACCGAGGCCATGGAATTGGCCAGGATCACCTTTTTCCCCAGGCCCACGGCAAAGCGCTTCAAGCCCGCGACGAAGTCTTCCGGCGTCTCCCGGCGCAGGGCGAGCTCCCGCTGCACCTGGCCGTAGCGCACTATGGGCCCCGCCACCAGCTGGGGAAACAGCACGATGTAGGTGGCAAGGTTCAGCAGGTTTCTTTGGGGCGGGGTCTTGTTTTTGTACACGTCCAGCACGTAGGACAGTATCTGGAAGGTGTAAAAGCTTATGCCCAGGGGCAGCGCGAAGGACAGCCTGCCCAGGGGCGAACCCAGCAGCAGCCCCAGGTTCTCCAGCGCGAAATTCCCGTATTTGAACAGCCCTATGGCGCCCAGATTCACTGTAAGCGCGCCGATAAGCACCAGTTTCCGCCCGCCCGGTCGCTCAAGCTTGCCCAGCAGCAGCCCGAACAGGTAGTTTATAAGTATGCTGCCCAGCATCAGAAGCACGTATACCGGCTCCCCCCAGGCGTAAAACACCAGAGAGAACAGGCACAGCACCAGATCGCGCGCCCGCGTGCCCCGCGCCGCATAATAGACCAGCAGGGTCAGGGGCAGGAACAGCAGCAGAAAAGTAAAGCTTGAAAATACCATTTTTATCCTTCGCCCGGCAGGTCCTCAAAAAACAGTTTGACGTCTCCCAGCAGTAGCACCGTGTCTATGCCGTTCTCGCGGCAGTATGCCGCCGGGTCGAAGGGCGCGCCCGCCCATTCCTCGTAATACCTTAAGTCTACCACATAGGTCTGGTCGTACCCCGCCGCGATCAGCGCGTTTATGGGGTTGGAATAGGAGGAGGCGACCATGAGCAGTTTGCCTTTGCCCTCGTTGCCGAAGTCGTACACTATCTGGGCGAAGTCTCCCCCGAAGCAGTTGGCGTAATGGTTCGCCAGGGGTTCGGTGGAATACTTCTGTTTTTCGTAAGCAGACAGGTTGCCGTAGGCGCGGCGGCGCCCGTTTATGTACGCGGTGTAGGGTGGCAGCTCGAAGGTCTGGAACGAAAACGTCTCGTCCGCGCACAGGATATGGGTCTGCCGGGCGTAGGAACCCTGGAACACCGCCTGTGTGCTCACGGTATCAACGGGCGAAAGGGCGCCCTCGTCCGTGCCGTGGAGCAGGCGGTAGACCGCCCGGTATCCTTTGTAGGCGCCCCGCGCGTTCCAGTGATGGTCGGTCTGGTAGAAGTTTTCGCAGTAGTCCGTATAATCGCTGACCGTGAAGCGGTCCGCTTTTGCGGGCTCAAGGGCTGCTGTCACCTGGCGGTACACTTCCCCGCTCATCTCCGGGCGGTCAAAGTCCACCGTGCGGGAGTTTTCTATAAAATACAGGCAGAGCTGCCCGCGGGGTATCCCCGCGAATGCGGCGGCAAAGCTCTTGAGCCGCTCCAGGTCCTGTTCTTCGGGCTTCTCCACTATCCGGTGCTCGTCCCCCGCGTAGTGGTAATAGCCCTGGGCGACCATCACGTAATTGGTCTTGAGCCCGGGGGCGGCGGCGTACAGCAGGCCGCGCTGCAGCGACAGGACGGCGTTCTTTCCGTCCAGCGCCAGGCCCTTTACAGCCTCCCCGCCGGGGAGCTGGTCGGTCAGGGCGTCTTCCAGCGCGTCCTGGAAGGAGCCGTCCATAAACGACGAAACGGACGGGGCGGGCAGGCGCGTGAGCGCCCGGTTTTCCTTAACCGACGCGTCCTTCTGCCCCAGCACGGGCAACAGCAGCAGCGCCAGCGCGGGAATGAAGAACAGCGCTGTAAACACCGCATGGCGCAGCTTTTCCCGGCGTGTGTGCTGTTTTGGGGCTTCTTTGCCGTTCATTTCCATACTCAGGGGTTGATGTTTATAAGCTGGTCGCTGCCTATGAAACCCGCGCAGCCCATCAGAAGTATCTGGTCGGGATGATACTCGTTTATTATCTCAGACATGGAGAACGGCTTCC
>JAFZLE010000183.1 GCA_017551645.1 Clostridia bacterium
CCGCCAGGGCGGCTTTGCCGTTTTCCAAGTACAGGGCGGTGTCGTCGCCTATGGCGGAAGAAAGGATCACGCTGCCGCCTGCCTGAACGCTGCGCACGGCGGGCCGCTTGGATGTATTCCGCGCGCCGCCTACCTGCGTAAAGTGGGCGCGCCAGAAACCGTTGAATGTCTCCGCCTGCGCGTCAGCGTAAACTTCGGCGGGAGTGTAGGTCACGGGCTGCTCACGGGAGAACACCAGGTTCACCGCGCTCCAGATGAGGGCGGAGTCAAGGGGCAGCAGGGGCGCTTCATTGCCTTCCAGGTACAGCATGCCGTCCTTTATCTCCCAGGTGCCCGCACTGTCCTTGCCTGTGCCGGGGAACTCCAGAGTGTACGCGCCTTCGTCCAGCGTCAGCTTTACGGTAAGCCCCTGGAAAGATGCGTACCACTCGCCGAGAACAGCCTGCTCAAGGGGCACGGGCATTTCGTAATACTCATAGCTCTCCATATCTATCTCGGGGATTATTACTTCCTCCCCAAGGGCAAACGCGCTTATTATAAGCGTCAGCGCCAGCAGTATCGATAACAGCTTCTTCATATGTAGCTCCTTTCAGAAATGCTGTGTCAGGGCACCGTCAATCGGGACCGGTTCTGTAGTCTTTGATGACGTCTATAAGATCCGACGTTACGGAGGAACCGGCCGCGTCGGTCAGCACCATGTAATAACTTGCGTAGTACCATTTATACTTGGTCTGCCCTTCGTAGGGATTCCAGTACCAAAAATCGCGGAAAATCTCCAGATCGATCACGCCTTTTGCGGGGAACTGCGGTATGCCGCAATACCCGATGTACGGCGCTTCGAAATCTATCATCTCAACATATCCGTCTTCCTGGGGTGACGGGTATTTGGATACGAGCGTGATTTCGAGATTGTACGGAGCAACGCCCCCGCTTATGATGTAGCGGTACTCGCCTAATTCGGAGTATAGGCCGCCTTTGCCCGTAGGCTCGACAGTCAAGCTGAGCTTCTCCGACACCGTGGCCACTTTGCTGTAAACGTATTCGCCGGTGGCGGTGTTGATGACACGGCAGCGGTATAGACCCGGCTCGACGGGATAGAACCATTCGCCCGTGGTGGTGGTCTGCGCCCAGCCGATATTCGGGAGGTATATTTCCCAGACATACTTGATACCGGCGTAATCACCGGAAGGAGTGGTTGCTCTGCAGTGCAGGGAGACATCGAACGCACCGTCGGGGAAACGTTCCGCACTGGTGTGGCTTTGGGGCTGCTCGATTATAACAGGCTCCCCGCCTGTATAAGTGACGGTCATGACATCTGAGTATGCCGAATCATTCTCGGCATCCACCACTATGCAGAAGTATTCTCCGTCTTCATACGCGACGTAGTGACTGCTGTTAAAGTTCGCGTCATGATGCCAGGATTCATCTTCACCTATTCTTATCCACATGTAGTAATAGGGTTCTGTGCCGCCTTCCGCTGCGATTTCCAAATATGCGGGATCGCCCCAGCGCTTTATTTCCGCGGAGGGCGTCAGGATCGTGACCTTAATATTCGGCAGCTCGAATGTGGCTGTAGCGGACGTGCACCCGCGGCCGGTGGAATCCTCTACTCTGAAGTAATATACTCCCGGGTCTTCCACCTCAAATGTGGCTTTGGCGTCATCTATTGTGTCTTCTTTGTACACCTTGTTGTTGTGATAAAGCGTGTAGTGATAAGGCGCTTCTCCATCGGCGATCGCGATGCTGATGTCCTCATGATCGTTACTGTACATCGTACCGCCCACAGGCTGCTGGGCTATCGTGAGGTCCGGATCGTAGCGGGAGATGGTCTGCCATACGTAATTGCCCACCTCGTCCTCGGCATACACTGTGTACATGCCTGCTTTATGGGTAATGGCCACGGTGGACGTCGTTTCTTCGTCGCTCATGATCTCGTATTCCGGGTCCTCGTCGCCGTAGCATTCCCAATGGATGTCGTACGGCGGCACTCCGCCTCTTATCGCCGCGCTCAGGCTTACTTCCGCGCCGGGATCCCGCGTGAGGGTGGTCTCACTCACGTATATCCTGAGCTGCGGCGCAGCGTACACGGTGGCGACGCGGGAGGTGGCGGTGTGGTGGGTGACCAGGTCTTCGGCTTCGCAGTAGTATTCGCCGCATTCATCGATCTCTATCTCGTTGTGCTTGCCTGCGTTAAAGCCCTCGTCATCAGTGGTGCCGAATCCCTCCCAGATGTCTTCGTCATCTTCGCTGACCTTGTACCAGCTGAAACCGTACTCGCCGCTGCCTCCTGTCGCTGTGCAGGCAAGGGTGACGCTGTCCTTGCCCATAAGGTTGGCGTTGGAGGGGTTCGTCCAGATGCTTATGGTGCTTTTTGTCTTGGCTATGTCGGAGGTGGCTGTCTGCTTTACGGAGTCCGTAACCACGCAGTAGTAGCCGTAGCCGCCCTGGGTGGCATGGAATTCCTGCTCCTCGCCTTCCAACACGCTCAGGCTTTCGAGGGTGTACTGGTCAAGCTCGGCTTTGATCGCCTCCTCGCTCATGCCGAGAATAGCGTAAAAAGCAGCCACGATTTCCTTGGCCTTCTCGAGCGTTTCCTCGTCCTGGGCGGTGCGGTACCATTCGTAGGTGTAGGGCGGCTCGCCGCCGTCCGCTTCCACGGTCAAAACAAGGCCCTCGTCGCTGTCCTGATCCACATATCCGCCCTCGGGCTGCTTCACGATCACCAGCGGAGGCAGGTCCAGGGTCTTAACCTTGCCCGAGAAATCGGGGTCGTTGATCCCTTCCAACGTAACGAACAGCCAGTCGATCGGGTCGACTTCCTCCGTGTAGGTGTGGGAGGGGTCGCGTTTGCAGGTGTAGGTCTTTACGCCCGGGGTGAAGCCCGAAGGCTTGGTGGTTATAACGCCTTCGTCCCAGTCGTGCCCCAGGGGGCGGTCGTTGCCCTCGGACTTGTAGCCGCAGCGGGAGCACGTCCAGTAGAAAATGCCGTAGTGCTCGCAG
>JAFZLE010000184.1 GCA_017551645.1 Clostridia bacterium
ATATAATCCTGGCCCAGTTCCCGGGCTTCCCTGGCGCTGGCCTCCATAACGGTCTTGGAGCGGATGGTGTAGGAAAGATTCCCCGGTTCCACCTTATCGTCGCCTTTGCCCACCAGCTGGATGATCTCGCTGCGGGCGTCCTCAAGGGAGATCCCCTCCAGCACTATGGAAGCCTTGCCGGGATCGTTCAGCACGCCCAAAAGCAGGTGTTCCGTTCCAATGTACGCCCTGCCCATCATGGCGGCTTCCCGCTGCGCGTACTCCAGCGCCCGGTTGCCGTGCTCGTTGCATCTCGCTATCATTATTTGTCTTCTCCGTCAGTAAATATTGGTCTTGATCTCCTGGGCTATTACGCTTCTGGCGGTCTCGGCTCTGGTGAGCTCCTCTTCCCTTTCGCTCAGTATCCCCAGTTTCTCTCTCATCGCCCGGGGGCTCATGCTCTGTACGAAGGCGTCCAGCTTTCCGCAGTCGCCGTCCATAAATCCTGTCAGCAACCCAGCCCTCAGCACCGTATACAGATCCAGCAGTTCCCTGTAGCTCATTATCCTCGCGTTGAGCATCACGCCCAGCGCTCTGGTCACTTCGTCGGTGAATCTGTCCACGTCGTCATAGATGAGTTCTTCCAGCGAATCCGCTTCCATTTCCGAAAGCTCGGACGCCTTGCCTTCCAGTTCTCTGATAATATCAGACGTGGTCTCGCCCAGTTGCTTTTTGTTGAACAGTACGTGCAGGTTGCCGCTTACCTTAGCGAATAGCGGATGCAGTATAAAGCCCTGGCTGTTCAGTTTTTTCACGATATCCTTGTTGCGTTCCAGCTGCCACAAGCCCTTAAGGTTCATAAGGCACCAGCCGACGAACGCGTTGCCGCTGTAGAGAACCGTGCTGGTCAGATAACCCCAGTTGCGGTCAAAAGCCGGCTCGCCGCCATTGGAAAACGCCCTTTCCAAAGGTTTTATCAGCGAATACGCCCTGTCTGTGTCCGCTCCGGGTGCCGTGGCGGATAAAAGCAGGTGTTCCCTGCGGTTCACCACGGCGCGGATCGGATGGCGCGTGTCAAGTATCAGCCCTGTCCCGTATGCCTCTGTCTGTTCCGCACGGAATACCGCTTCCTCGGCCAGCTCATCCAGCCTAAGGAGCTCGTCTTCGGATTCCGGAGCCCTGCCTTTTATAAGGCCGGGGAAATCGGCTGCCAGAGCCGAAACGACTCTGTCCTCCGTCTCCGCTTTCTGTTCCCCGCTCATGGCCTGCGGAAACGGAACGTCGGAGTAATTGCGCATAATGACCGCGCCGCTTAAAAGCGCAGCGCTGACCGGTCCGGCAGAGGATGCAGCCTTCACTTTGTCTCCCCTTCCAGTGTTTTTTCCAGCGTCCTGATCTCGTCCCTCAGCAGCGCGGCCCGCTCGTAGTTTTCGGAACTGATCGCCTCTTTCAGGCTTTCCTTAAGCTTGATCATCCTGTATACGTCGCTGTTTTCCGTAGTCCCGCCGGAAGGCGTGTCCCCCACGTACACGGCGTTTCCGTTGCGCCTGACCAGGTATTCCTCTATCGGCTCGCGGAATGCCTTGTAGCAGCCCGGGCAGCCCAGCGTGTTGCTCTGCTTGAATTCCGCCCAGGTGGTGCCGCACTCGGGACACTCGCCGTCGTATTCATCGTCGCTGGCATCGCTCCTGACCTGGCGTATCCTGTCCAGTATGGCGCCCAGAAAATCGGATATGTCCACCGCGTGGATCTGGGGCAGCCGGCCTTTCAGCTTTTCGGCGCACTCCTGGCACAGGTGCCTTACGGAAGCTTCCCCACCGGCGCCGAACATCCTTATCTCAACCGTGGCCTCGTTTATTCCGCATTCCTCGCACAGCATTCAGGTTTCCTCCCTGAGATTCTTGAACACCTGCACCAGCGCGTTTTTGAGTATGGACGCCCTGAGCGCGTCCTTTGCGGTGGTGGGCAGGTTGAGCGCCTGGCGGCACACGCACGCCACCAGCAGGCGCGCTTCCTTGAGGCTTATGAGTTTGAGCTCATATATCCTGTGGATGATGGCCTCGGCGCTCTCCTCGTCTATGGATGTGCCCACCCTTTCCAGCAGCGTTTCCAGCAGATCCGCGTCGGAAGTGCTTATGCGGATGACCCGCACATAACCGCTGCCGCCCCGGCGGGATTCCACCAGGTACCCCCTGTCCATGGAAAACCTCGTGGCCAGCACATAGTTGATCTGGCTGTTCGCGCAGCCGAAATACTGCGCGAGCTCGTTGCGTTTGAGCTCTATGCGGGTGTCCTCCTGCAGGAGTTCCTTTATAAATCTTTCTATATTGTCGCTGAGCGCTGCCATAACGCGCCTCCATAATGACTTTGACTATTTTTGACTATTATAACTTATACCTATATAAAAAACAAGGGCTCCGTACGAATTTACGAAGCC
Source organism: Clostridia bacterium (assembly GCA_017551645.1). Classification (GTDB taxonomy): domain Bacteria; phylum Bacillota; class Clostridia; order Christensenellales; family Aristaeellaceae; genus RUG14130. The sequence goes on from JAFZLE010000184.1 coordinate 2,417, forward strand.
TTAACCGGCAGACAGCGATATATTATCAGATAAAAAACTGTTTCAGCGCGTTGACGGAGTTCTGCGCGGCGGCCTCCATAAACTGCGTGTAGCTCAGGTTCGCGTCCTCATCAGCGCCGTCGGAGATCGAGCGAAGGATCGCGCATTTCACGCCGTTCAAGAAGCACACATGGGCTATGGCTGCCCCCTCCATATCGCAAGCGGCGCAGTCGAACTCGCGGACTATCGCGCTTTTGACTTCCGCTGAACTCACGAACTGGTCGCCCGTGGCTATCCCGCCGCTTACGGCGTGCCCGCCGGCCTTCCCTATGGCCTGTACAAGGCGCGCGCCCAGCGCTTCATCTGTAGGGAAGCGCACCAGGTTCACGGTGGACACCAAACCTTTGGGGTCGCCCAGCGCGGTGGTGTCCGCGTCGTGCTGTACGGCATAGGACGCGACCACCGTATCCAGCAGCCTGACGCCCTTTTTAAGGGCGCCGCCCACGCCGGTGTTTATGATCTCAGACGGCTGATATTTAAGTATCATCGCTTCCGCGCATACGGCGGCATTGACTTTGCCTATGCCGCAGACCGTCATCACCGCGTCTTTTCCCAGCAGCCTGCCGCTATAAAAGGTCCGGCCGGAAACGGTCTCGGTCACTGTCTGTTCAAGGCAGGCCACAAGCCCGCTGAGTTCCGCCTCCATGGCGGCGATTATTCCTGTCATTCGTCCCCCTCAGGATAAACGAGCATGTCCTCGGTCCATCCGCTTACGGCTTCAAGGTACCTTTTCGCCTCCGCTTTGGCTTTGCCCAAGGAAAGGTTTATGTAGTTTCCGCATTCCTTGCGGGACGCGCCGAACACTTCCCCTTCGTGATCAAGTATCTGCCCAAGCACGGTCCTTACGAGTTCCAGCACCTCCGCGTGGACGGCGTTTCTGACCAGCAGATAAAAACCCGTCTGGCAGCCCATGGGACCGAAGTAGATTATCCTGTCGCCCATGGAAGAATTGCGGGCAAAAGTGGCGAACATATGTTCCATGGAATGCATTGCGGCGTTGTCCATCAGGTCGCCCGTGTTGGGCTTGCGGGTGCGCAGGTCGTACGTGGTAACATCCCCGTCAATGCGCGACAGATATATGCCCGGCACTATATAATCGTGGTCTACCGAAAAACTGGCGATCCTGTTCATCATTTACCTCTTACAAGCGCCGCCGCCTGGGCGGATATGCCCTCGCCCTCGCCTTCAAAGCCCAGCCCCTCGGTGGTGGTGGCCTTGACAGACACCCGTTCGACGCCGATCTCCAGCGCCGAAGCGATATTCTCCCGCATCTTGGGTATGAACGCGGCGAGCTTAGGCCTTTGGCACACAATGGTGACGTCCACGTTCTGTGCGCGGAAACCGGCCCGGTCCGTCAGCGCGCGTACCCTTTTTAGCAGTTCCAGGGACGAGATGCCCTTGTACTGCGGGTCTGAATCCGGGAAATGCCTGCCTATATCCCCCAGCGCCGCCGCACCCAGCAGCGCGTCCATAAGCGCGTGCAGCGCCACATCCGCGTCCGAATGCCCAAGCAGTCCCTTTTCAAACGGTATCTCCACGCCGCACAGCACGAGTTTGCGGCCTTCCGCCAGCCTGTGGACGTCGTAGCCCGTGCCCGTGCGGAACGCGCCCGAAAAACGCAGGTCCGCCAATTCCAGATCCTCCGCTGTAGTAAGCTTTATGTTTCCCCGGGCGCTGTCGGCGCGGGAAAGATGCACCTGCCCGTACACCGCCTCAAACACCGCCGCGTCGTCGGTATACACCAGGGACGGGTCCGCTGCTTCGTAAGCCTGCATAAGCTTTTTCGCGCAAAACGCCTGCGGCGTCTGCACGGCGAACAGTTTGGAGCGGTCGGGAGTGGTCACGCTTTCTCCGTCCACCTGTTTTATGGTGTCGGTGACCGGGCACGATATGACGCCGGAACCGTATGTTTCCGCGTCGTTTATCACGCTGCCGATTATCTCATTCGTTACGAAAGGTCGGGCGGCATCGTGAACCAAAACGATATCAGCGTCTTCCGGCAGTACCCTGAGCCCGTTGTACACGCTGCGGAAGCGGGTCGCCCCGCCGTATACCACACGCTTTACAAGAAGGCATTCGCCCTCGTCACTACGGACGCAGGCGTATCTTTCGGCATCGGAAGCGCTGATCACCAGCACGATCCCGTCTATTATTCCGCTGCGTTCAAGCGCATCCAGCGTGCGGGAAAGCACGCTTCTGCCTCCCGTACGGTAGAACACCTTGTTGTACCCAAGGCCGGTCCTTTCACCGCTGCCTGCGGCGACCAGTACGCAGTAAACCATCTAATCCTGCCTGATTACCCGGTACATGTTCTGGGCGTCCTGCTTGAGCGCGTGCTCGTTTAACGACAGTACCTCCACGTCCGTGCGCTTTTCCCCGAAACGCAGGGTGATCATATCCCCCGCCTTCAGTTTTGCCCCGGGTTTTGCAGGTTTGCCGTTGAGCAGCACGTGATCTGTGTCGCAGGCGTCGTTGGCTACGCTTCTGCGCTTGATCAGGCGCGAGACCTTCAGAAATTTATCAAGGCGCAGCCCCTCGGATGAGGGAACCGCGCCGGAAGTCTTGGCCATTATTACTTTACCTTGAAGGTCTTGGCGAACTTGAAGACAGGCTTGGTCTGAGCC
>JAFZLE010000185.1 GCA_017551645.1 Clostridia bacterium
ATTGCGTGTCGGTAAGGAATGTATCGGCAATGAACTTGCTGCGCAGGGGATCTCCGGGCATAAGCACGGTCCCAGCGAAATCTCCGGCCTTCGCCGTAATGATAGGAGTGGGAATGTTTGCCATCGCTGACCTCCATATTATTGTGATGGATATATTGTATCATAAATTATGGAAAAGTGAAGTGTTTTTTTACAACAAAATAACGGTCGCGCATGGCCGCTTTCACTTATAATATAGAAAAAAAGACGGAGATGAGCGTATGCTGTGTGCTTTTGTGGGCTGCGCAGGAGTAGGCAAGAACACGATAATCAGGGAACTCATAAAACAGTTTCCCGATAAATACGGCATCTTTCCCACGCTGACCACGAGAAAGATGCGTGAAGGAGAAAAGGAAGGCGATCCGTATCACTTTGTGACCCGGGAGCAGTTTGAGGCGCTGCTTGAGGCTGGCGAGATATACGAGTACCAGCAGATACACGACGGTTCTTACTACGGCGGCAGCAGGCAGGTGCTCAAAAAGCATCTGGAAAGCGGAAAGATACTTATAAAGGATATCGACGTTCTGGACGCAGAGACCTACAAGCGGGAGCTTGGAAGCATCACCAAGATAATAAGCCTGTTTCTGTGCGTGGACGATGTGAACACGCTCCTGGAAAGGATGCGGGGCAGGGGAGATACAGAAGAGAGCATACAGCAGAGGGCGAAACGTTTTCCCATGGAAATGGAAATGAGCAGGACCTGCGACTATCTGGTGGCGAACGAGGATATACAGCTCACCGCCAGGATCGTCGATCTGCTGCTGACGAACGAAGCCATGAATGAAAACTACATGCTTTCATCCGGCTGCGTCGTGCCGTCCGAAGAGGACATACTTGGATGTGCGGATAAGGACTGCAGGGTCGAACTCTGCTATAACGGGAAAGAACTGCTGATAACGGAGGGAGCCGCCGGTTACGCGCGCTCGAAACGAAACGGTTCTTTCATACAAAAACACGTGGCCTCGCAGCCCGACTTCTCGTGTTTGACCAAAAACGAACAGTGGAACATACTTCTTGATAAGGCAGAATGACCGCCTTTTTTATGCCTTTATTAATGTAAAATATTTGTTATGCACATAGCTTTGAAAGAATATCGTGGTATAATAACAAAGACGAGCTGCACGGCTTGTCTATTGCCGTGTGCTACATTTATAGGGAGGATTGTCTATGTCTATCAGTCAGGACAAATACGACAGACTGGACGAGGTCATCGCCGCCAACAAAGGTCAGAGCGGCGCTGTCATGCGTACCTTACAGGCGGCGCAGGACATATTTGGTCACGTTCCAAAGGATGTGCAAATCCGCATTGCGGAGGGGTTAGGCACTACCTTGAGCGACGTTTACGGCGTTGCGACATTCTATTCTCAGTTCGCTCTTGAACCCAGGGGTGAATACATCATCGGCGTTTGCCTGGGAACGGCGTGCTATGTCAAGGGCTCCAAGAACGTGCTGGAAAGAGTTTGCAAGGAACTTGACACTCCCGTTGGAAAGACCAGCAAAGACGGGCTCTTCACCATCCGTGATACCCGCTGCCTGGGCGCCTGCGGCCTTGCTCCCGTTATGATGATCAACGACGACGTTTACGGCCGTCTCACTCCCGCTGAGGTCCCCGCGATACTGAATAAGTACCGTCAGGCGTAATGAACGAGCTGTCCCTCTATATACTAGATCTGGTACAGAACTCCATACGAGCGGGAGCTACGCTTGTGCAGGTGATCGTGAAGTTCGATACAGCGGAAGACCTGCTCGTCATCGAGATACACGACAACGGCTGCGGTATGGACGAGGAGTTGCTCAACCGGGTCACCAGTCCTTTCACCACCACGCGCACCACGCGCAAAGTGGGATTGGGGCTTCCGATGATAAAGCAGCAGTGCGAAATGACGGGAGGGGAATTCCGCATCCAAAGCGCTCCCGGTCAGGGCACGGTCCTCAAACTGAGCTTCACCGCGTCACACATGGATCTGCCACCTATGGGAGATCTTAGCGGCACGATGGTAAGCCTTATAACCGCCGCATCGGAGGAAACGGACTACGTGCTCAGATACGTCCATGACGGGAACGAGTTCGAGTTCGACACGCGCCAGATCAGGGAAACGCTGGGGAGCGACGTGCCGCTGAGCACGCCGGAGGTACTCAGCTGGATAGGGGACTACATCACCGAAGGCATAAACGAAGCAAACAATAATCAGCCTTAACAGGAGGAAATATATGAAATCCATAGCAGATCTTGAAAAGATCCGTCAGGCCACGCTGAGCAAGGTCAATCTTCGCAGAGAGAGCGAAGGCACCCGCATCGTAGTGGGCATGGCCACCTGCGGTATCGCCGCCGGCGCGCGTCCCGTTATGAACGCGTTCGTGGACGAAGTCGCCAAGAGGAATCTTCTCGACGTCACCGTAGCCCAGACCGGCTGCATCGGCATGTGCCGTTATGAGCCCATCGTTGAGATACTGGCTCCGGGCAAGGAAAAAGTGACCTACGTGCATGTTAAGCCCGAAATGGTGCCCAGGATCGTGAATGATCATGTGGTCAACGGCAACCCCGTGGTAGAATACACCATTTCCAACGCAGAATAACAGGAGGTAAGCAATATGGAGCTTTTCCGTTCCACTATACTGGTTTGCGGAGGCACGGGCTGTTCGTCCTCCGGCTCTATGAAGCTTTACGAGCGCTTCGAAGAGCTGCTTGCCTCTAACGGTCTTGACAAAGAGGTCAAGCTGGTAAGAACCGGCTGCTTCGGCTTGTGCGCCGCCGGCCCCGTTGTAATCATCTATCCCGAAGGCGCGTTCTACAGCCACGTTAAGCTGGAAGACATCGACGAGATCGTGTCCGAGCATCTTATCAAGGGCCGCGTCGTCACCCGCCTGCTCTTCAAAGATGAGCAGAAGTCACAGGAGATCAAACCTCTGGACGAGATCAACTTCTACCAGAAGCAGAAGCGCGTGGTCCTGAGGAACTGCGGCGTTATCGACCCCGAGAACATAGACGAGTACATCGCCTTTGACGGCTACAAAGCGCTGGCGAAGGTGCTGACCGAGATGACCCGTGAGCAGGTGCAGCAGGAGATCCTCGCTTCCGGCCTGAGGGGCCGCGGCGGCGCCGGATTCCCCACCGGCTTAAAGTGGAAGTTCGCCATGGGCTCCACCGGCAAGAAGTACGTCTGCTGCAACGCTGACGAGGGCGACCCCGGCGCGTTCATGGACAGAAGCGTTCTGGAAGGCGATCCCCATGCCGTGCTCGAAGCCATGGCCATCGCGGGCTACTGCATCGGTTCCGACGAAGGTTACATCTACGTCCGCGCCGAGTACCCGATCGCCGTCAAGCGCCTTGAGATCGCTATCGCTCAGGCCAGGGAATACGGCCTGCTGGGCGAGCACATCTTCGGCACCGACTTCAACTTTGACATTCACATCCGCCTTGGCGCCGGCGCGTTCGTTTGCGGCGAAGAGACCGCCCTTATGAACTCCATCGAAGGCAAGCGCGGCGAGCCCAGGCCCCGTCCTCCGTTCCCGGCGGTAAAGGGTCTGTTCCAGAAACCCTCCATCCTCAACAACGTTGAGACTTACGCCAACATCGCCCAGATCATACTGAAGGGCGCCGATTGGTTCAAGTCCATGGGCACCGAGAAGAGCACCGGCACCAAGATCTTCGCCCTGGGCGGCAAGATCAACAACTCCGGTCTGGTGGAGATCCCCATGGGCACCACCCTCAGAGAGATCATTTACGACATCGGCGGCGGCTGCCCCAACGGCAAGGCTTTCAAAGCCGTACAGACCGGCGGTCCTTCCGGCGGATGCCTCCCCGCTTCCATGCTGGATACTCCCATAGACTATGACACTCTGATCGCTGCCGGCAGCATGATGGGTTCCGGCGGTATGATCGTCATGGACGAAGACAACTGCATGGTCGATATCGCCCGCTTCTTCCTTGACTTCACCGTTGACGAGAGCTGCGGCAAGTGCACTCCCTGCCGTGTGGGTACCCGCAGGATGCTGGATATCCTCAACCGTATCTGCGACGGCAAGGGCGAGGACGGCGACATCGAGCGCCTCGAAGACCTGGCTCAGAGCATCAAGGCCAGCGCGCTGTGCGGCCTCGGCCAGACCGCGCCCAACCCCGTGCTCTCCACCATCAAGCAGTTCAGGAACGAGTACGAAGCGCACATCTACGAGAAGCGCTGCCCCGCAGGCGTCTGCAAGAACCTTATGCGCTATGTCATCGATCCCGAAAAGTGCAAAGGCTGCACCATGTGTGCCCGCAACTGCCCCGCAGGCTGCATAAGCGGCACCGTAAAACAGCCTCACACGATCGATCAGTCCAAGTGCATCAAGTGCGGCACTTGCATGGAGAAGTGCAAGTTCGGCGCGATCTCCAAAAAGTAAGTTAGGGGAGGAAGCCACATGAATATGATTTCTTTTAAGATAGATGGCGTTCCGGTAACCGTGCCGGCGGGGACTACGATCCTTGAGGCGGCCAGGCAGGCGGGTATTCGCATCCCCACCCTGTGTTACATGAAGGACGTCAACGAGATCGGCGCGTGCCGTATGTGCGTAGTCGAGGCGGGCGGCAGAGCCCTCCAGGCCGCGTGCGTTTACCCCGTCGATTCTCTGCCCAGGAACCGTGAGACCGGCGAGTACGCGGAAGTCAAGACCAATACTCCCGCCATCCGCAGGGCGCGCAAGGTCAACCTGGAGCTGCTGCTTTCCAACCACGACAAAAAGTGCTTAAGCTGCGTAAGAAGCACCAACTGCGAACTGCAGGCGCTGTGCCGTGAGTACGGCGTGGAAGACGAGAACCGCTTCGCGGGCGCCATGACCGAGACCAAGGTCGACAATTCTTCGCTGTCCATCGTGCGCAACAATGCCAAGTGCATACTGTGCCGCAGATGCGAAGCCGTCTGCGAAAAGGTGCAGCATGTGGGCGTTATCGGCCCCACCATGCGCGGCTTCAAGACCCAGATCCTTCCCGCGTGGAACATGGGCCTTGCCGAGACCGGCTGTATCAACTGCGGTCAGTGCATCAACGTATGTCCCACCGCCGCCCTTACCGAAAAGGACGACACAAAGGAAGTGTTCGACGCGCTGGCTGATCCCAACAAGTACGTGGTAGTGCAGACTGCTCCCGCCGTAAGGGCTGCTCTGGGCGAAGAGTTCGGTATCCCCATGGGCACTTCCGTGACCGGAAAGATGGCTGCCGCGCTGCGCCGTATGGGCTTTGACAAGGTGTTCGACACAGACTATGCCGCTGACCTCACGATCATGGAAGAGGCCAACGAGCTAGTCGCCAGGGTCAAGGAAGGCGGCGTGCTGCCCATGATCACTTCCTGCTCTCCCGGCTGGATCAAGTTCTGTGAGACCTACTATCCCGAGTTTATCCCCAACCTTTCTTCCTGCAAGTCTCCTCACGAGATGGAAGGCGCCGTGATCAAGTCCTATTTCGCCGAGAAGGAAGGCATCGATCCCCATAAGATCGTTGTCGTCAGCGTAATGCCCTGCACCGCGAAGAAGTTCGAGTGCAAGCGCCCCGAAATGGGCCACGACGGCATGGCGGATGTGGATATCGTTATCACCACCCGCGAGCTCGCCAGGATGATCAAACAGTGCGGCATCCGCTTTGAGAAGCTGGCTGACGAAGACTTTGACGACATGCTGGGCGAGTCCACCGGCGCCGCCGTTATCTTCGGCGTCACCGGCGGCGTTATGGAAGCTGCTCTCAGGACCGCTTACGAAGTCATCACCGGCGAGAAGCTGCAGAAGCTGGATTTCGTCGATGTGCGCGGTTTCGAAGGCGTGAAGGAAGCCAGCTACAACTTAAACGGCCTGGAAGTAAAGGTGGCCGTTGCCCACTCCACCGGCGCCGCGGCCAAGCTGCTCGACGCTGTGAAGAGCGGCGAAAAGAGCTACACCTTTATCGAAGTCATGGGCTGCCCGGGCGGCTGCATCAACGGCGGCGGCCAGCCTCTGGTCTCTCCCGAGAAGCGTCTTGAGATCGATGTCAAGGCTCTGCGTGCCAAGGCTCTTTATGATGAGGACGCCGCGAAGCCCATCCGCAAGTCCCATGAGCTTCCTGCCATCAACAAGATGTATGATGAGTTCTTCGGCAATCCCAACAGCCCCAAGGCCCACGAGCTGCTGCATACTCACTATACCGCCCGTAAGCTGTATAACGACTAAAACAAACCATACAATAGCCCCATCCTGTAAAGGACGGGGCTTTTTAGTGTTCGGCACGGTCACATTTAACTCAAAATCAATCGTTAACAGGGCGGAAATAAAGTATAATTATCACGTTGCTACTGTTATACCGATCATTTGGAGGGGATCATGTTACAGAGCTTTTCCGTGGCTTTCAACGCGGTGTTTCCGTTTGTGATATATCTGGGCGTCGGCTATTTTGCGGTCAGTATTAAACTTGCCGACGAAGCGTTTATGGAAAAACTGAACCGCTTCATTTTTAAGCTGCTGTTTTCCGTGCTCATGTTTAAAAACGTGTATACGGCGACGGTGGAAAGTATCCCTTCCGCAACGCTTATAATCGTATCCGTAGCGGGGATAATCGGGCTGATCCTGCTGCTTTTGCTTATCGTTCCCAAACTGTTAAAAGAAAACCCCAGGCGCGGCGTGATAATCCAGGCGCTGTTCCGGGGCAACTTTATACTGTACGGTATTCCGCTGGTCACGCATGTTTTCGGCGAGGATCGCGCGGCGATAACCGGCTTTATGACGCTGATAGTGGTCAGCCTGTTCAATATCGCGGCGGTCATAATCCTTGAAAGCTACAATGAGCACGGTGAAGGCATAAAGATAGGCAGGATCCTTTTGAACCTTGCCAAAAACCCGCTCATGCAAGGCTGTGTAGCCGGGCTCATCTTTTTCGCGCTGGGGATCAAACTGCCCAAGTTTCTGGATACGCCGGTAAACGCGCTTGGCAACCTCGTTACGCCTGTCAGCATGATTACTCTTGGCGGCACACTGAAATTCAAGGCATTTGGCAAGAATAGAAACGCTATACTGAGCGTAAACGTGATAAGGCTTATACTTATACCTCTTGTAATGCTTGCGATCGGATACGCGTTCGGTCTAAGGCAGGCGGAGCTATACATGATGCTGGTGGTATTCGGTACGCCCGTGGCGGTCGCTTCATATCCCATGGCGGTTAACATGGGTGGAGACGGAGAACTCGCGGGACAGATCGTTTTTACGAGCACCGTCGTTTCGCTGTTCACTATATTCGCTTTTACTTTCATGCTTGCTCAGCTGGGGCTGATAGTCTGAAGAATTGATAAGATTCAATTTCTGTTAAATAACGACGAAAAAATGTAAAATGCCGTAAATGGTGCTATAATAATATCACCCGGATTGATGAATACTGTACACGGCGTGTGCCTCCCATTGGAAAACCCGATGCAAGCAGCGAAATGAAATGGTATACACAACATCGGGCCAATAAAGGAGGATAATACAATGTTCGAAGACAAGACACTGGTTTGCCGTGAGTGCGGCAAGGAATTCGTATTCTCTGCCAGCGAGCAGCAGTTCTACGCCGAGAAGGGCTTCCAGAACGAGCCCGGCAGGTGCCCCGCGTGCCGCGCGGCTCGCAAGGCCAACGGCGGCGCTCCCCGCGGCGAGCGTCAGATGTATGACGTGATCTGCGACGGCTGCGGACGTCCCACTCAGGTGCCTTTCCAGCCCAGAGGCGACAGGCCGGTTTACTGCCGTGACTGCTTCAACGCCAACCGTCCCGAGAGGTTCTGATCAAACAAAAAGAACGCC
>JAFZLE010000186.1 GCA_017551645.1 Clostridia bacterium
ACCGTCACGGAAGCTGTCAAAGGGGAAGGTGACCTCTTTGGCGGAGGGCAGCGCGGCCTTAAGGTAGTCGTCTGAGCGCTTTAACCGGGAAACATATTCGTCCAGGTAAGTGAAGAACCTGGCTTTCAGCTGCGAAGACCCATATTCCCGGGTAAAGACCCGGCTGTGCCCGGTGAGGGAAGAATAAACCAGCCTAACTTCTGCCCGCTCTAAGGAATTGAGCGTGAGTACCATATAGGCGTATATCTCCGCCTGCGCCCAGTGCACGGGATAGTCGTTTTCCCTTACACCGGCAGGCGAAACGGCAGGTATCTTGATCTCCTCCACCAGGCAGGAGTTTTCGTAAAGCGCAAGCCCGTCCACCCTGCCCTGCACCTGCAGGTTCAGACCGCGGTACTCCAGTTTGAGCTTGACCGGCACCTCCGCCTGCAGTTCGCCTTCATAGCCGCTTTGCACCATAAGGTGCCCCTTCACGCCGTCCTGCATGCGGGCCAACGCAACTGAGGCGGGGATAAGATCCCCGCCCTCGTAATATGTCTCGGCTATGGTGCGAACGTTGACGCAGTAAGTCATCAGTCGTAGACCTGGATTATCGCGCATTTAAGGTAGCGCGTTTCGGGGCTGGCAGGCAGCACCGGGTGGTCGTGCCCCTGGGAGCGCAGTTCCACGAAGCGCAGGCGCTTTTTGGAGTCCCGGGCAGCGGTGTTTATGACTTCCACGAACTTGTCCTCGCTCACATGCTGGCTGCAGGAGCAGCTTACCAGGAAGCCACCGTTCCTGACCAGCTTTAAGCCCCTTAGATTGATCTCCTTGTAGCCCCTTAGCGCGCTTTCGACCTGGGCGCGGGTCTTAGTGAACGCGGGAGGATCGAGTATCACCACGTCGAACTTTTCCCTGGCGTCGGTAAGCTCCCGCAGATGGTCAAAGCAGTTGTGGGCTTCAAATTCCGCGTTGGAGAGCCCGTTTATGCGCGCGTTTTCCCGCGCAACTTCCACCGCTTCCTCGGAGATGTCCACGCCCAGTACGCTCTTCGCGCCCGCTTTCGCGGCATGCAGCGCGAAGGAACCGTTGTGGGTAAAGCAGTCCAGCACCCGGGCGCCTTCGCACAGGCGCATGACTTCCCTGCGGTTTTCTTTCTGGTCCAGGAAGAAGCCCGTCTTCTGCCCGTGTATCACGTCCACCAGGAATCTTATGCCGTTTTCCTGCATCTCGACCCTTTCGGGCACCTCGCCGTACAGCAGACCTGTGGTCTGTTCCATGCCTTCCAGCCGCCTTACGGGCACGTCGCTGCGCTCGTAGATGCCGGAGGGGGCGGCGACCCTGACCAGCCCTTCCACTATGGCGTCCTTCCATTTTTCTATGCCCAGGGACAGGCTCTGCACCACCAGCGTGTCAGCGAATTTATCAACTATCAGCCCGGGCAGGAAATCGCTCTCCGAGAACACCAGGCGGCAGCTGTTTATGTCGCAGAAGCGCTGCCTGTACTCCCAGGCGGTGCGGATGCGGTCTATGAAGAATTCCCTGTCAATTGTTTCGTCCCGGTAAGTGAGCATCCTGAGGGCGATCTGGGAATTGGGGTTGTAAAATGCCTGTCCCAGGAAAGTGCCCTTGGAGCTTTCCACGTTTACCACGTCGCCGGGCTCAAACTCGCCCTGGACCATGTCTATATCGCTGGAGAATACCCAGGGATGTCCGCTGCGCACCCGTGCTTCGCGGGTGGGGCGAAGGATAGCTTTTGCCATGTTTTACCTCAGTTCTATTTCAAGTTCAAGATTGTACGTGCCCGGGCCCACAGCGTATTTTTCGTCCTGCCGGGTACTCCAGGCCATCTGTCCGCCTATGCCCGTGTGGGCGGCGTCTATGTGCAGGGTGGTCTCGTGCCTTACGGGTATCTCATGCTCGTGCATGGCGTCCCTCAGGTCGCAGGGCGTGTAATTGTGGGCATCGAAATGGAAGGGCGTTGAAGAGGCGAAGCGTATCGCCCGCCCGTCTTCCGCCGCCAGAGTGACCCGCAGCGTCTTTTCGTGGCCGCCGTTCTCGGCGGGGGGATTGTAGGGGAAGTGGGTCTCGGCGACATCGCAGGCGTAAGTGCCCATGCGCGCAGCGAGCGTGCGGTCGGGATAGCTTTCCCCGGGACCCATGCCCAGCCATTCGAGTTTCTGGAAGTCCTCGGGCAGCGTGAAGCTGAGCCCCAGCCTTTCCACGCACGGTATGCCGTTCAGGCGGAAGGAGGCTTCCAGCCCTATGCGGCCGTCGCCGCTGATCAGAAGGCGGGTGTTCACATCCGCGCAGGCTTCGTCCACGAGCGTGGAAGTAATGCGGCTGCAGCGCTCTATCATCACCCTGCCGTCAGACAGCGCCGAGGCGGACAGGGACACGATCCTGCGCACGCAGTTTTCGGGAGCGAAGGCTGCGAAATTGTCCCATTCGCCCCAGTCCGGGCTCGCGTTCAGGCCGCTCAGGCCCCGGATCATGCACTCGCTCAGGCCGCTTAGCATATATTCCTTGCCGTTTACGGATATGGACACGATGTTGCCTGAGGATTTGAGTATCTGCAGGGTGAAGCCGTCTCCCGTGACGCTGATCTCGCCCCGCGCCTCGTCGAAGCGGGCAGGGGAGTACCGGGCTTTTCTGAGCAGCAGGGGCAGCGCCTGTATGGGAAACTGGAAGTACAGCGGCGCATCTGTGTCCGTGTCCAGGTCCATGTCTATCCAGCATACCTGCCCGGGCAGCCTGGCGGGGCCCGCCTCGAAGCGGTGTTCCGCCATGGGCTCCAGAGCGGGCAGAAGCATTTCTCCCGTGGACTGGGCTTCACCGTCTGCATAGGCGGTCCAGGTGAGGCGCAGCGCGTGGGTGGGCGTGAACAGGTTGCGGTTCTTGATGACGAAACCCTTATCGGTCTGCTCTATGAATACGGGACGGTAGACAAACGCCATTTCTGCGCCGGCAGGCTTGACGGTCAGGTCGTGATTCACTATGCCGTTCAGACACATGAAGCGGGGGCAGAAGGGATCGGTGACGCTTTCAAAGAAGTCTCCGCCGTAACCGGGGAAGCGGTTGCCGTTTTCATCCGTTTGCCACAGCGCCTTGTCCTGGAAATCCCACACGAAGCCGCCCTGGAAGCGGGGATAAGTCTCGGTGAGCTTCCTGAAATACTCGAAGCCGCCGCCGGAGGAGAGTATCTGGTAAGCGTACTCGCACAGTATCACGGGCCGTTCGTCGCCCGCGTCCGCCAGCAGCTTTTCGATCTGTTCCACGGCGGGATACATGGGGCAGCGGATGTCACTTATGTTCTTTCCGGGCGCGCCGGACTCGTACTGCACGGGACGGGTGGGGTCGTAGTACTTGAGCCAGCCTGCCATGGCGGCGTGGTTGGGCCCCAGGCCGCTCTCATTGCCCAGAGACCAGATGATTATGGAGGGATGGTTTTTGTGTATCTGCGCCATGCGCCGCGCCCGCTGCAAAAACGCCTCGGACCATTCGGGGCTGTTCGTGAGCATGGCGCCTACGCCGTGGGTCTCAAGGTTCGTCTCGCATATCGCCATAAGCCCGAACTCGTCGCACAGGTCGTAGAAGTACGGGTCGTTGGGATAGTGGCAGCTCCTCACGGCGTTCACGTTCAGCTGCTTGAGCAGCAGGACCTCTTTTTTCATCTGCTCACGGGTTATGTACCTGCCTGTAGTCACATTGTGCTCGTGGCGGTTCACGCCCCGGATTATCAGCCGTTTGCCGTTCAGCTTGAGGATGCCGTCTTCGATATAAACGCTCCTGAAGCCGAAATGGGCGCGCTCCCTGTCCGCGGCGTCGGCTCCGGAGGGATCCATGAGCGCCAGGTGCACACGGTATAGGTTGGGCGCCTCGGGAGACCACAGCAGGGGATCGTCTATATGCACGTTAAAGACCGCGTGCCCCGGCTGGGGGGCAGAGTTGTCCCACAGGGGCGGGCACACGGCGGAAGGCGCGCGTTTCTCTTTGTATATGATATTGCCGTCGGGGTCGTAAATGTGCAGCCTGACCAGCGTGTCGGCGTAGCCGCTCACGCGGGTGACGGATACGTCGAAGGTGGCGTTGCCTTGCATGTCGGCGCTGATCTTCACGTCCTCTATGTGCATGCG
>JAFZLE010000187.1 GCA_017551645.1 Clostridia bacterium
CCCGGACGAGATCGAGCGTTTTTCGTCCCGTCCCGACGGTTTCTTCCCCTGCTACGCAGTGAGCAGCTTTATAAACTATTCCCATCCCTGGACCGTGCAGAACCTGCTGGGAGAAGCCTACTGTGACATAAAATGGCTCAAATACTTTTCAGCTGAACTCAATGTTACAGACGATACTCCTCCCGCATTTATCTGGCATACGGTCACTGACGCCACGGTGCCCGCGGAGGCTTCACTGAACCTGGCAAAAGCGCTGAGCGACCACCAGGTCAGCTACGAAATGCATCTGTTCCCTGCGGGCTCACACGGGCTCGGTCTGGCGCCGGGCATTCCCGCAGTGTCGGGTTGGGGCGACCTGTTCGTCGACTATCTTAAACGCGAGGGCTGGACGGCATGAAAAAACACGCGCATTCATTTTTCTCCAAGCTGCTGGTATTTGAGATCATACTTCTGCTCATGGCGATAGCCTTCGCCCTGGGCGGGTATATGCTTATAGAAGCATAATTATTATATTTTTGTAAATCAACGGTAATATAAATACTGTACCATTGTCCAAGGAGGTGGAAGGCTTGATAGTACTTACCAAGTACATCGTACAGGAATTTGAGCTGCACAACGAGATAAACGACCGCAAGCCCGGTTCCATACAGCTGAGTCCCCGCATAAACATGCAGGTCATGCCCATAAAGGACGGTCAGCCCGTGATCTGCGAAATGACCGTGGAGATAGGCTCAATGGATGACGCCACGCCGCTTTACATAAAGCTCCGTCTGAGGGGGATCTTCTCCAGGGTAAACGAAGCCCCCGTCAACGATGAGTCCATCAAACAGTTCCACAAGGTGTCTTTCCCAATACTGTTTGATATCGCCCGCAGCTACATGGCGGGCGCCACGCTCATGGCAGGCATGGCTCCGTTCAACCTGCCCCCAATAAACCCCGACAACATAAACATAGAGCGCAAAAGTTAGGAGGACGATATGGCTAAGCTCGCAAAGCGCTTCACCAAAAAAGAGTGGAGCTGGATAATGTACGACTGGGCCAACTCGATTTACGCAACCAATATAATGGCCGCCATCTACCCCACCATATTCGCCTCTCAGGTGCCAAACGGCGATATACGCTGGGGCTACGCCACAAGCGCCGCCACGCTGATCGTCGCGCTTTTGGCTCCCATACTCGGCAGCATCGCGGACTACAAGGGCATGAAAAAGAAGCTCTTCACACTATTCATGCTGCTGGGCGTCATATTCACTCCCCTCATGGTGTTTACCGGTCACTGGAAACTGGCGCTTATGGGGTACGTCATAAGCCGCATCGGTTTCTCCGGTTCCTGCCTGTTCTATGACAGCTTCCTTACCGACGTCACTACCAATGAGCGTATGGACGATGTTTCCTCCTGGGGCTACGCCATGGGCTACATCGGCGGCAGCACGATCCCGTTCGTAATCTCAATCGCCGTACTGCTGGTGCTGGATTATTCGCCCGCAGCCATGGCGTTCAGCGTGCTTATAGTCAGCGCCTGGTGGCTCGTGTTCTCGATCCCCATGCTCAAAAATGTCACGCACGAGCACTACGTGGAGCGCCCCGATAAGATCTCCGTAAGCCTTATCTTCAAACGCGTGCTGGCAACGTTAAAGCGCATCTGCTCCAGCAAAGGACTGCTGCTGTTCATACTCGCTTACTTTTTCTACATCGACGGCGTAGATACCATCATTTCGATCTCCACTGCCTACGGCACGATACTTGGGCTTGGCGCCACCGGCATGATACTGGCGCTGCTGGTTACGCAGCTGGTCGCCATGCCCTGTTCCATATTCTTTGCCAAGATCGCCGACAGGTTCTCCGCCCGCAAGGCGCTTATCGGCGCGGTCGCAATTTACTTCCTGGTCACAATGCTGGGCTTCTATATGGGTCACAGCATGGAACCGTCTCAGGACGCTTACGAAGGGATATTCGACAACGTAGTCGAGACCGTCGAGATACCGGAGAATTATAAGGACGATGCTGCCGATTTCATAGCCCAGTGGAAGACCGAGTACAAGTCCGACGAGCCTGACATGGAAAAGCTCGCCGCTTTGACGATAGTTCCGCTTGAAGGCGACGAACAGCGTGCTGCGCTTTTGAAAGACGAGTTGAACGCCGCACTGTCCGCAGAGATGAGCCTGCAGACCGATAAGATAGAGGCGTTCCGAAGCGCCATAGGTTTCTCCACTGTCCTCTTCTGGATCATGGCCATAATGGTAGGTACGGTACAGGGCGGCATCCAGGCGGTCAGCCGCTCCTATTACGGCAAGCTCATACCCAAGGAGCGCTCCAACGAATACTACGGGTTCTTCGATATTTTCGGCAAATTCGCCAGCTTCCTAGGCCCTGTCATTTACTCAGTAATGGCTCAGATCACAGGCCGTTCCAGCGTGGGCGTACTGGGTCTTGCCATACTGTTCATCGCCGGTCTGGTGCTGCTCGTGGTATCCAAAAAGCACCTTGAAGCTCTTGAGAAACAGGCTTCCGCGAACTGATGCGCGTTTAGTTAAACAGCGCGGGCACCAAATGGTGTCCGCGCTGTGTTTATCTTCCTATCTGCCTTTCCAGCTCCTTGAGTTCCGAGGGCGACAGGTTGCGCCATTGCCCCAGTTTCAGGTTGCCCAGCCTAAGGTGCATTATCCTTATCCTTCGCAAGCTCCTGACCCGGTACCCCAGCGCCTCGCACATGCGGCGTATCTGCCGGTTAAGCCCCTGGGTCAGTATGATGTTGAATGCTTTCTCGCCCTTTTTCACCAGGCGGCAGGGCAGAGTCTTGGTGCCCAGTATCTCAACGCCGCTTTCCATTTTTCGGATAAAATCGAGCGTGACAGGCTTGTCCACTACCACTTCGTATTCCTTCTCATGGCGTTCTGACGCCCTGAGTATCCTGTTTACAATATCGCCGTCATTGGTGAGCAGCAGCAGGCCTTCGCTGTCTTTGTCCAGCCTGCCGACGGGATAAATCCGGTCGTCATGATCGATAAACCTGACCACGTTGTTCTCTTCGTTCGGGTCGGCGGTGCACACGATGCCTACCGGCTTGTTGAGCATTATGTATTTATGCTTTCCCGTAGGCTTGATGTTCTCGCCTTCCACAGTGACCTTCATGCCCGGAAACACTTTGTCCCCCAGCTGCGCGGTTATCCCGTCTATTTTGACCTGCCCGTCCTTTATGAGCCGGTCGGCTTCCCGGCGTGAGCATCTGCCCGCGTCTGACAGGTATTTGTTTATCCTTACTCCGTTGTCTTCCTGGAAACTCATGTTCGACCTCTCCGTTTGTGTTGTATCGTTATTCTATCACAAATCATCCCATTTGTAAGCGCAGTTTTGTAAAGCCTTGTTTACAGGCTTGAAATAATAACATCCGGATGATATAATCTACTGATACTGGAGGGTTATCACCTATGACACGACTTGAAATGGTTGAGAAAATTCGCGAAAAAACCGGCGTCACCTACGACGTAGCCCGTGAGGCGCTGGAAAAAAACGACTGGGACATGCTGGAAGCGCTGATCTCCATACAGAAAAACAACGGTACGTATACCACGATAAATACTGCCGAAGAAACTCATCAGACCCGCATAAACCACAAGACCACCGTTTCCGGTCTGGGCGACAAGCTGCGTTCCGCCGTCAAATGGGTCATCTCTCTGATAAACAAGGGAGAACGCACGCGTATAGAGATCTCTTACCGCGACGAGCCACTTACTGACATTTCCGCGACTGCCGCCGTGCTGCTTCTGCTTGTGGCCTGGTACGTGCCCGTGGGTCTTTTCCTGCTGGGTCTGTTCACAGGGCACAAGTTCCGCATATCCGCTTCTTCCCCCACCGGTATACTTATAAACAACCTGTCTGATAAGGCCAGCGAAAAAGCCGAAGAGATCAAAGTCCAGATGCACGAGGAATAGTATATGAAGATCTACAATACCATGACCCGCAAAAAAGAAGAGTTTGTTCCGCTGGTGCCCGGCAAGGTAGGCATCTATGCCTGCGGGCCCACCGTGTACAATTTCTTCCATATCGGCAACGCACGCCCCTTCATAGTGTTTGATGTGCTCAGGCGCTTCCTGCGCTCTCAGGGCTATCAGGTAACGTTCGTGCAGAACTTCACGGACATCGACGACAAGCTCATCCGCAGGGCAAGCGAGGAGGGTACCACAGTGCCCGAAATCGCCGAAAAGTATATAAAAGAGTATTTCACCGACGCCGAAGGCCTCGGCATCGAAAAAGCGGACGTGCATCCCCGAGCCACAAAGCATATCGGCGAGATAATCGCCATGATCAAAAAACTGGAAGCCAAGGGCTACGCTTACAAG
>JAFZLE010000188.1 GCA_017551645.1 Clostridia bacterium
AGGTGGACGACGCCGTGGGGCGGATACTGAACAGGCTCAGGCAGTCCGGCCGGTACGACAACACGCTCATATTCTTCACTTCGGACCACGGCGATATGTGCGCGAGCCACTCCATGCTGGACAAGCATTATGTGCTGTATGACGACATCATCCGAGTTCCGCTGATCATGAAGCCTGCCGGGGGAGGACACTTCGCAACGGACGGTTTCGTTATGAACACGCTGGACATCCCCGCGACCATAAGGGACGTCTGCGGCCTCAGGCCTCCGGAACCCGCTCACGGCATGATACTGCCGACAAACAAAACGGAAGCTGCGCAGTGCCCTGACAGCGTGGTGGTAACGTCCAACGGCCAGCAGTTCGGCCTGTATTCTGCACGGGCGATCCGCACGAAGACGCACAAATACGTGTGGAACCTTACAGATACCGACGAACTGTATGACCTTACGAGCGACCCGGGCGAGAAAAATAACCTTATACACGCTCCCGAGATGGCGGGGCTTATCGCTGAACTCAGGAGAAAGCTGTACGAACAGCTGATCGCCCAAAAGGACAGATTTGCCGGCAACGAGTGGATGAAGCGACAATTGCTGGAGGGCAAGAAGCTGTAGACAGGCTGTTTAAGACTAAAACAATGTAATATTTTGAATAAAAGCAGGAAAACCGCTTTTCCCGTTGAATTATAATCCATTACAACGGGGGAAGCGGTTTTTTATGGCGCAAATAGCGGGGCAGGAATGGTTCGACGAACTGTTCTCCAGGATAAATATCGAAGAGATAATCGGGGAGGTCGTGCCTCTCACCCGGAAGGGCCAGCGCCTGTGGGCCTGCTGCCCGTTTCACAGTGAGAAAACCCCCTCTTTTTCGGTTGATCCCACCACGGGCCTGTATTACTGCTTCGGGTGCCATAAGGGCGGCAACGCGCTGACTTTCCTGAAGGATTACGAGCACATCGACGGCCGCGAAGCTCTGGAAGAACTGGCGAAACGCGCGCGCATGGAGCTTCCCAAAATGGCGCCGCGCACGCCTCAGGACGACAAGGACGCAGCACTTAAGGAAGAGATCTATAAAGCAAACGTCGCCGCGGCGCGGTTTTACCACGATACCCTGTGGACAGATGAGGGAGCAAGCGCGCTCAAATACCTGTATTCGAGAGGTCTGAAAGACTCAGACATAAAGCACTTCGGGCTGGGCTGCGCGCCGTCAAGCGGCAAAGCGCTGTACGAGAAACTCAAAAGCGAAGGCTTTTCCGACGAGGCGCTGGTAAAAGGCTGGCTGTGCGGCGAAAAAGACGGCCGCTTCTACGACATGTTCCGCGACAGGGTAATGTTTCCCATAATAAACTCCAGGGACAAGGTTGTGGGTTTCGGCGGCAGGGTGATGGGCAAAGGCGAGCCCAAGTACCTTAACACCTCTGATACGCCCGTGTTTTCAAAACGCAACGGCGTATACGGCCTTAACTTCGCAAAGGGAGTGGGCCGGTTGGACGCGCTCGTGCTCGTGGAAGGCTACATGGACACCGTCATGCTGCTTAAACAGGGCATCCGCGGAGTGGTGGCGACGCTGGGCACGGCGCTGACGCAGGAGCAGATCCGCCTGATGAAGCGCTTTGTAAAAAAAGTAGTGATCAGCTACGACGGCGACGCCGCAGGGCAGAAAGCTGCGCTGAGGGCGCTGGACATGTTCGAGCCGTCGGGCATGGACGTGAGTGTGATTGATTACCCCGAAGGCAAGGATCCGGACGAATACATAAAGGCTTACGGACGGGAAGCGTGGGAAAAACTTCCAAGATACAAACCGGCCAAGTACAGGATGATACGGGCCGAGGACGGGCTGGACATTACCAGGCAGGACGGTTTGACGGAGTATACCATACGCTGCTGCGGCATACTGAAGGGCGTTACGAACGCCGTAGAGTACGAAAACTATTTAAGGGAACTGTCGCTCAAAACGGGCTATTCCAGGGAAGTGCTGGCGCGGCAGGCTGGCATGGCGCCCTCTCCGCAGACGGAACCCGTGCCGAGGCCGCGGCCGCAGCCGGCCGAAACGCTCCCGACCGAGCTGGAGAAAGCGCAGATGCAGCTTTTTGCGTTGGCGAGCGGGGGAAAAATACCCGAGGGAGTCATTCGCAGGGAAGACTTTGACGACGAACTTCTGGCTTCCGTTTATGAGGAAGAGCGTGCGGGCCTAACGCTGAGCGATATAATCCAGACGCTGGACGAGGGGCAGACCGAGCGGGTCATGCGCTCATTAAACAGCCTTCCCGGAGAACTAACCACGGAAGACGCGCTGAAACTGGCCAACGAACTGCTTGAAACCATCAGAAAACAGCGCGTCAGCGACAGGATAAACGAACTGACGGGGCGGCTTGCCACAGCGTCGGGAAACGAAAAAGACCGGATCACCAGAGAGCTTAACGACTTGCTTTTGAGGCTTTGACCAGGAAAGGAGTAGGCAAATTGAAAACTGACAATAACGAACTGATCTCCCAGAGGATACGCGAACTTATCGAAAACGGCAAGGCTAAAGGCGCCCTTACGCTCAAGGAGATAACCGAGCAGTTTGCCGACTGCGAGATCGAGCCGGAGCAGTTTGACAAGATCCTGGATACCCTGAGCGAGCTGAACATAGAGATAGTCAGGGACGAGGACGTGGCTGAACCCCAGCCTGCGCTGCCGGAGCAGGAAGAGAAGATCGACATCAGCGTACCTGACGGGATCTCCATAGACGATCCGGTACGCATGTATCTGAAGGAGATCGGCAAGGTGCCGCTGCTTTCGGCTGATGAGGAGATCGAACTGGCCAAGCGCATGGAGAACGGCGATGAGGCGGCCAAGAAAAAGCTTATCGAGGCAAACCTCAGGCTCGTGGTATCTATCGCCAAGCGCTATGTGGGCAGGGGCATGCTGTTCCTGGATCTTATACAGGAGGGCAACCTGGGCCTTATCAAAGCGGTCGACAAATTCGATTACAGCAAGGGCTACAAATTCTCCACGTATGCCACCTGGTGGATCCGCCAGGCCATAACCCGCGCCATAGCGGACCAGGCCAGGACAATCCGCATCCCCGTGCACATGGTAGAGACCATAAATAAGCTTATCCGCGTGTCCAGGCAGCTGCTGCAGGAGTACGGGCGCGAACCGCAGCCCGAAGAGATCGCCGAGGCCATGGACATTTCTGTTGACAAAGTCAGGGAGATCATCAAGATAGCCCAGGAACCCGTGTCCCTGGAAACGCCCATCGGCGAAGAAGAGGACAGCCACCTGGGAGATTTCCTGCCGGACGACGACGCTCCGGCTCCCGCGGATACCGCAGCGTTCACGCTTCTTAAAGAACAGCTTATGGGCGTGCTCTCCACGCTGACTCCCAGGGAAGAAATGGTGCTCAAGCTCAGGTTCGGCCTGGACGACGGCCGCCAGCGTACGCTCGAAGAGGTGGGCAAGGAGTTCAAGGTCACCCGTGAACGCATCCGCCAGATAGAAGCCAAGGCACTCAGGAAATTAAAGCATCCGTCCCGTTCCAAAAAGCTTAAGGACGCGCTGGACTAAAAAGTGGAGGGCGTACTTAAACCGTCTGACAGGCGGCTTAATGCCATAACCCGGCTGGTACCGCGCTGCGCCTGCGCCGCTGACGTGGGAACAGACCACGGCAAGATAGGTGTACAGCTGCTGCTTTCGGGCAGGTGCGACAGGGTGATCTTCAGCGACATCTCCGCGCCCAGCCTTGAAAAGGCGAAACAGCTCGTAATAACCAAAGGCGTGGCAGACAGGGCCATGTTCTGCGTTGCGGACGGGCTGGAGGGCCTGCCTCAGCAGGCCGACTGCATAGTCATCGCCGGCATGGGCGGCCTGAACATACGGGATATCATCATAAGAGGCCGCGAACCTGCCGGGAACGCCCGACTGGTCTTACAGCCCAACACCGAGCATGCTGGACTCAGGCGATATCTAAGCGAGAACGGATTTCACATATGCGACGAAAGGGTCGCCCGGGAGGGTGACCGCTTTTACGTTATCATATGCGCGGAATCGGGTGGATCGCGCCTTGACGAGTGCGAGCTGCTCGCGGGACCGATACTGCTTAAAAGCAAAGATGCCGAAGTCAGGGATTACTTCCGCTGCAAGCTTGAAACGGCGGAAAAACTGATAAGGGAAGTCGAAAACGCGGGTGCATTGGAAAATGCCTCGGCGCTTATCAGGGAAAGGGAAATATGGAAAAAGGCGTTGTCAGAGTAAAAGACATATACGACATCATAGACGGCTTGGCTCCGTTCTCCTCTCAGGAAGCCTGGGACAATTCCGGTTTGCTGATGGGCGAGGGCGCAAAACAGGTCACGGGCGTGTATTTCGCGCTGGACCTGACAGGCAAGGCTGCCGCGGAAGCCGTAGACCGCGGGGCGAACCTGATAGTTACGCACCACCCGATCATGTTTTCCGGGCGCAAGAACCTGAACGAAGAGGATTGGGAAGGCAAGATGCTTTGCTTCCTGGTCAGGCACGGTGTTTCTGTGATAAGCGCCCACACGAACCTGGACAAAGCGGCCGGAGGCGTGAGCGATCGTCTGGCGAACGCCATAGGTCTGAATGGCACAAAGGTTTTGGAAGGTGATGAGGACGGTTACCTGCGCATAGGTACTATCGTGCCTCAGACGCTTGAAACCTTCACGCAGCATATGCAGAAAACGCTGGACGCCCCCATACGCGTTTACGGGGATATGGATAAGCTTATAAACACAGTGGTGGTAGCGGGCGGCAGCGCGGGCGAATACGCTGTTATGGCG
>JAFZLE010000189.1 GCA_017551645.1 Clostridia bacterium
CATAAGGGTGAACGCGGCGGTGATCACCACGGTGAGCAGCAGCGAGCGCATCATGGACTGGTCCGCTATGACCATACGGTAGCCCTCCACGGAGAGCTCCACCGGCCAGAACAGCACCCTCTGGCTTATCACAGCGCCGTTCGAGGACAGGGACATGGCCATCACGTGCAGAAACGGCAGCAGGCACATGAGCGCCACGATGATAAGCAGAGCGTGGTTGACCACGTCGAACACCGCGCCGCCGAAGCCCTTGCGGATGGCGGCATGCTTTCTGCGGGAGAGTTTCACGCTGTTTTCCGTCATGTGCGCGCCCTCCTATATGAGCCCGCTCTCGCCCATGGACTTGGCGATGCGGTCGGACAGAAGTATCAGGGCGACGCCTATCACGTTCTGGAACAGGCCCATGGCGGTGGCGTAATGGTACTTGCCGTTGGCGAGGCCTACCCGGTAGATGTAGGCGGAGATCACGTTGGCGCCCTTTAACACCACGTAGGGGTTGGAAAGGGAGTTCACGCGCTCGAAGGAGGAGCCCAGTATCCTGCCCAGGTTCATTATCAGCAGCGTGACTATGGTGCCGCGGATGCCCGGCAGGGTGATATGCCAGATCTTGTTGAAGCGCCCCGCGCCGTCCACGGTGGCAGCCTCGTAAAGCTCCGCGGAGATGCCTGTGATGGCAGCCAGGTATATTATGGTGCCCCAGCCCATGCTCTGCCACACGCCGATAAACACGTACACCACCTGCCACAGGGAGTTGTCTTCCAGGTAGGGGACCTTATTGCCGCCCATGGAGGCGGAGATGGTGTTTATCATGCCCGTTTCGGTGCGCAGCATGGTTATGAACAAAGACGCGATTATGACCCAGGACAAAAAGTGGGGCAGGTAGATGACCGTCTGGGTGACGCGCTTAAAGGACTTGCTCGAGACTTCGTTGAGCATTATGGCCAGTATGATCGGCATGGGGAAGCCGAAGACCAGGTCCAGCACGTTCAGTTTGAGCGTCTGCAGTATCACGCCCACCGAGTCGGAACGGCTGAACAGGTAGCGGAAGTTCTCCAGGCCGTTCCAGGGGCTGCCCCAGATGCCGTTCATCATGCCAAAGTCCTTGAACGCCATGACCAGCCCCGTCATGGGCCAGTATTTGAACAGCAGGCAGAACCCCACGGGCAGAAGCAGCATGGAGTACAGGGGCCAGTAACGCCTTATGTAGTTGCGCGTGTTGCGCCGTTTGGCCGGCAGCGCGGCCGCAGGGGATGTCATTTAGGTCTTCTCCTTGCCGGGAAAAGTCTGTCTCCGGAAAACAGTATTATACATCAAACGGGTCTATTTTGCAAGCGCGCCCCGGAAGGGCAGGACGCGCCGGACAAAAAACAGAGGGGAAAGCGCTTCCCCTCTGTTTGAGATATCGTTTATTCTTTGACTTTGCCCATGTTCTCGGCGTGGCCGGACACCATGTTGTCCTCGCCGGAGGACATCTTGCCGTTGTTGACCAGGAGGTTCGTGATGATGCCCATGATCATGGCGGTAGCCAGGGCGGAGATGGTGAGCAGCGCGCCGCCGGTGATGTCGTTGTGGCCGAAGCTCAGGGTCAGTCCGCCGATGCCGCACACCAGTATGGCCGCGACCACGAACAGGTTCTTGCTGTTGCCCAGGTCCACGTTCTTGAGCATCTGCAGACCGCTGACGGCGATGAAGCCGTACATGGCGATGCAGGCGCCGCCCATGACGCACTTGGGGATGGAGTTGATGAAGGCCACGAAGGGGGTGAAGAAGCTGAGCAGCACGCAGCCGATGGCCGCGCCCAGTATGCTCACTATGGAGGCGTTGCCGGTGATGGCCACGCAGCCGATGGACTCGCCGTAAGTGGTGTTGGCGGCGCCGCCGAAGATGCCGCCCACGATGGAACCTACGCCGTCGCCCAGCAGGGTCTTGTCCAGGCCGGGATCGGTGATGAGGTCGCGGTTGACGATGTTGGAGAGGTTCTTGTGGTCAGCCATGTGCTGCGCCAGCTCCACCACGCCGATCGGGATGAAGGTGAGGGCGATGTTGGCGATGTCGGAACCGGAAAGCTTGATGGCGCCGTAGGTGCCCTCGGCGATCTCAGAGGCCTCGACCAGCTCGGTCTGGAAGGCCTTAAGGAAGGTGAACTTGGGATAGTCCAGTATGCTGGTGAACTTGAAGGGGCTGAAGGTGGCGGCCAGGGTGTCCAGGTCGATGATCTTCAGCACCGCGGTGTCGGTAGCCCTGCCGATCAGGGTGAGGATGAGAGCCAGCACGTAGCCGGCGCCGATGCCGATTATGAAGGGGATCAGCTTCATGCCCTTGGTGCCCTTTATGGAGGCGAACACGATGGCCAGGAAGGTGCACGCGCCGACCAGGATGTAGATCAGGCTGTAGCCGTCGCCGCCGTTGGAGCTCATCCAGCCGGTGGCGGTGCCGGAAAGTGAAAGACCGATCAGGGCGACGATGGGCCCGATGATGACGGCGGGCATGAGCTTGTTTACCCAGCCGCTGCCGGTGGCCTTGATGATCAGGGCGAGCACCACGTACACGAGGCCCGCGAAGGTGATGCCGAGGATGACGCCCCAGTAGCCGTAGTTAGCGCCCAGCACGGCGGCGTAAGCGCCCAGGAAGGTGAAGCTGGAGCCCAGGAACACGGGGGAGCGGCGCTTGGTGAAAAGCAGGTAGATCAGGGTGCCGATGCCGGCACCGCACAGCGCGGCGGCGGGGTCGAAGGCGATGGCGCCGTTGGTGTAGCCGGTCATGATCATGGGCACCAGCAATGTGGCGGCCATGATGGCGATCATCTGCTGGAACGCGAAGACGATAGTCTTGCCCAGGCTCGGACGGTCGTTGATGTCGTAGATAAGCTTCATGGAGTACTCTCCTTTAATAAGATTGTGAGAGCGGGCAATCAAAAAACCCTGCCATTCCTCGGATTCCTGATCTGAGCATGGCAAGGCTGTAATCGCATATACCGTGTGTGGACTGCGCTCTTGCCAATATCTCGTATTGGATTAAAGATTGCTTCCGTTTTCACTTGGCTTATTGTATAATATACCCGGCGCTTTGTCAAAGGGAGATTGTGTTAAAAAAATCGGGCCGCCGTGCCCGCCAAGTACCGAAAGGAGCCCGCCATGCCCAGACTCAGGCACTTATACACCCGCAGGCTGTTCACATCGGGGGAGGGATACGTTTCCTACCGCATACCGGGCATCGCTGCCCAGAAAGACGGCACGCTTTTGTGCTGCCTGGAAGCCCGGAGCGACCGTTATTCCGACTGGGGAGACATAGACATTATCGCCGTCAGGCTGGACAGGGAGGGGAACGAGCTCAGCCGCTGCGTGTTCCCGTCGGGTGGCGGTACGCTGAACAACCCCGTGCTGTGCGCACTTGACAACGGCAGGGCGCTGCTCATGTACTGCCGTGAGTACGAAAAGGCGTACGTCCGGTTTTCGGAGGACTTCGGCGCCAGCTTCGGCGAGGAAAGGGAGATCACCGCCTGCTTAAGGGAGTTTTCCTATGACTGGAACGTTTGTGCCCTGGGACCGGGACACGCGCTGAAGACCCAAGCGGGGCGCATCATCTGCCCCGTGTGGCTGGCGAACGGGGAACCCTACGGGGAGTTCAACCGCCGCAGACACAGCCCCAGCGTGTGCGGCTGCGTGTATTCCGACGACGGCGGGGAGAGCTGGCAGAAGGGCTTTATGTTTGGCGGAGCGCGGGACGCTTCCGAAACCGCGGCCTGCGAGATCGGCGGGGAGATACTGTTCACCATCCGCCAGGCGGGGCCGGAACACCTGCGGCTGCTTGCCAAAAGCAAAGACGGGGGAGAGACGCTGGAAAGCGCGTATTCGTCCGGCTTGCCAGATCCCATCTGCTTTGCCTCCCTGTGCGGGGACGGCAGGCGGGCGTACCTGGTAAACTGCCTGGACAAAAACAGGCGGCAGGACCTGAGCGTGTCCTGCTCG
>JAFZLE010000190.1 GCA_017551645.1 Clostridia bacterium
CGCCACGAATTCCTTGTCCCCCACCGCGAACTTCTCGATCTCCAGCTCGCTGTTGGTGTACGCCTTGGTGACCCTTATGCCGGTCACTGAGCTCTCCACCGCCGCGTTTATGGTGGCGTTGGACTTGCGCCGGGCGTCGAACGCCGCCCGCATGGGCTTGCGGAAGTGCAGGGTCACGAACACCAGCAGCGGCACGCAGGCGAACACGATGAGCGTCAGGTACGGGTTGATGCTCATCAGGTAAGCGAAGGACAGGATTATCATAACGCTGCTTATAAGCAGGTTTTCCGGGCCGTGGTGAGCAAGCTCGCACACTTCGAACAGGTCGCCGGTCATGCGGGCCATTATGCGTCCGGTCTCATGATTGTCATAGTAGGAGAAGGGCAGCTTTTCCAGGTGGGCAAACAGGTCCCTGCGCATCTGGCTCTGCATCCCCACGCCGATCAGATGGCCGTAATACTGCACGAAGAACCTGAGCAGCATCCTCACCGCGTACAGCGCCAGCACCACGAGCCCCGCGATGACTATGGTGGTGTACATCTTCTGGGGTATGTAGGTGTTGAGCATGTTGCGCGTGATCACGGGATAGACCATGCCTATGATGGAGATAAGCAGGCTGGCCAGCAGATCCATTGCCAGCAGCTTTCTGTGGGGTCTGTAGTAGGCTATGAAACGCTTAAGCATACCTTCTCCTTGTACTCTCGCTGTCCGTCGCGGTATTTGAGGCCCGTATGGGGCCCGTGATCCGGCGGGAGCGGGGCTTTGCTGTCCGGATACCGTCAAAATAGTTGCGTGTTGCAATTATATCACAACACGCAGCCGTTTTCAACTGTTTTAAGGGCGTTTCGCGGGCTTATTTTCCGACGAAGCGTGCGGCGTCTCCCCGCCACGGTCGCTCTTATTTTATTATGCGGTCCTCGATCTTCGGCCATAAGCGGCATGCGAGCAGCGTGCATTTGCCGGCAAGCTTCACCAGGTGGCGCTTGAGCAGCCTCTCATAGGCGACCGCGATCGCCAGCGTGCCCGTAAGCACCGCCAAAGTGAGCAGCAGCACCGTAGGCAGGGGCTGTATGCCGGGGAACCGCTCGCGCAGGAGATTGACTGCCCAGGGGCGGAAATATCCCCTCACCATGATGTTTTCGTGTATTATGTATATCAGCATGCTGAGACCTGACATGTAGTTTATCGCCGGGCTCCGCAGCCCCCTGCCTCTCAGCAGGTTAAACAGCGCGAACGCCACTATAACGGGGAAAGGATTAGTGTTCCTTATCCACTTTCCCGGCACCAGCGCGAACAGCTCGCTGTTCAGCCCGAGGTAGTTGGCTGTAAGCACTATGCCTATCCAGCCAAACACGCCCGCTGCCAGCGCAATTGCGTTTTTGCGGGTGCTCTCGCAGAAGTCCCGGGCGTATCTTTTGATGTACACCACGTCTATGTACATCACTATCCACAGCACCAGCCGGTTATAGAAGAATACGTCCTCGAAAAAGCCCATGCCGAAATACATGAGCGTCGCCGCCAGGGCAAGGCGCAGATGCCGCCTTTGGCCCAGACTGCCCAACGCTTTATTCATTATGGGGTGCAGGGGGTAGATGATTAGGTACGCGCTTATGAACCAGTTCCCCATCATCGAAAAGGGAAACAGGCTGACCAGCAGCGCGCTCCTGCTCACGTCGCCCCCGCGTATCAGCAGGGCAAGCGCCATAAACACCCATGAGAACAGCCAGTACTCAAACAGTATGGTGAGCCACTTGTGCTTGCGCCAAGTGCGGGAATCCGCCAAAAACCAGGTGCTGGCGATTATGAACACGTTATTGCTGAATTTGGCCCCGTACCTGAACAAATTGAGCAGCAACAGCTGGGCGGACCTTGTCGGGACTCCTCCCTCCACAGCGCCGCCCTCAAGCGGCATCAGCAGGCTCTGACCGTGCAGCGTCAAAGTGCAGTGGCCCAGCACTATCATGAACGCGGCCACTGCCTTGAGCAGTTCGATCCCGGAATCCCTTTCGGAAGGCCTGAGCCCGTTATTCATCAGCCAGTTCCGCCTTTTGCATGAAGTATTTGGCCGCCTTGGCCGAAAGGCTGTACGCATCCGTCATAAGCTCCAAAGGATAAATATGCTGCAGGGTGCCGATCTCCAGGGTCATGGCGCCCTTATAGTTTATCGCCTTCAGGCCCTTGATGAACCTTTCCCAGTCCAGTATGCCCATATAGGGCGCCACATGCCTGTCTTCCAGGCCGTCGTTGTCATGCACATGCAGGGCCACCACCCTGTCTCCCAGCACCTTAAGGGTGGAATACACGTCCTGACCTATCAGCAGGCCGTGGCCCGTGTCGTAGCAGAAACCGAAACGCGTCTCGCCCGCCATGTCGTTCAGCTCGTCCACGTACGCCGCAGCCTCCATAGGATCCTGGCATATGGCGGAAAAGATCTTGCGCCCCTTGGAGACGAACATGTTTTCCAGGCACACGATCACGTCGTACTTTTTCGCGTCCTCTATAAGCGAGGAATAGAAGCGGATGTTCAGGTCCCACTCGTCGTCCGCCTCCAGCTTGTCCGCGTAACCCGGGAAAGCGGGATGCACTATCAGCAGACGGCAGTCCATCATCTTAAGCAGCGGGAAGCACTTTTTTATGGCTTCCAGCGCGAAGGCGTTGGTGTTCTCGCTGTTCTCTATCTTGGTGTCTATCCAGGACGGGAAGGGCGCGTGCGCCTGATGGATCTTTATGCCGTACTTGTCCGCCGCCGCTTTAAAGGGGCGGAAAAACTCGGTTATCTCTTCCTGCGGGCGGGTAAAAATGATGTCTTCCGTTTCGCCCCGGCGGTACTTCCAGATGTTGCAGTACCAGTCAAAGCCGAAATCCACGCAGTTCATGCCCGCGTCGTGAAACATTTTGAAGCCCCCGTCGATACCCAGTTTGTCGAAAATGGCGGAGGTACTGGCTCCTATAAGCATGATCGTTGCTCCTTCCCTTTATGGCGTTTGATTTGCAGTTTATCCTATTCACCGCGCCATGCGCGTATTCCTGCCGAAAAACCAATAATCTGCCTCTGCGGACATGGCTGAAAGCTTTCGCGCGGACCGTGTTATTTGGAACGGTGGATCAGCACGAAGCCGCACACGGCTATCGCAGCCAGCTGCAGCACGCCGCCCCCTGCGTAAATGAACGCGGGATTAAGCCTGCCGAAGCACAGCTGCACGCTCAGGCAGGCGGTCCACAGGGCAATGGAGAGCGCGCCGAACGCCCAGGCATAGTCCTTCCACATCAGAAACGCCGCGCCGCTTATGCCGAACATCACCGGCAGCGCCACTATGAACGCGATCCACGCGTTCTGCATGGCGGGGAATACCGCCCTTAAAAGTATATACGCCGCCAGCGCGCTCAGCATGACTATCGCCGCCATGGTCAGAAGCACCGCCGCGTGCCTGAGAAGGGGATTTTTTACGGGTTTTTGTTTTTCTGGCGTGATGCCCAGCAGTTCGTCGGGCGTCTTTCCGTACAGTTCTCCCAGTTTTATGAGCACGCCCACGTCGGGCACGCCCTCTCCCCTTTCCCACTTGGAAACGGATTTGTCGGAATAATTCATTTTTTCGCCCAGCTCGGTCTGGGTCAGTCCCTTGCGTCTTCTTCCTTCCGCGAGGTTTTTTGCCAGCGCCTCCCGCCACTCTTCGCGGCCGTTTTCCACGCTTTCGCCCCCTTTCGGCGCTCTACTGTGGGTAGAACGGTTTTTATTTGTGTCTATTCATGGTAGAACCATCTCTATTATACCCCAAATCGGCCTGTTTTCAAGTAAAATCTCTTCCGGTGCCGTTTTATGCGGAGTAGATTTTCCCGGCGGCATAATAGCGTGACAAACCCACGCTCATCATGTAATATTGAACACAAGATGAGCGTGTGCTCTGAATTAATCATAACCGATCCGCGCGCCTGCACGGACGCGGTCCAATAGATAAGATCGGAGAAAACCAATGGCAAAGCTGATCACGGTGCTGGGAGATTCCATCGCGCGGGGGCTCATGTACGATTCCGCTTCCTCCCGCTACACGGTCTATCCCGATACATACGCATCCAGGCTCAAGAGCCTGGGCTACAGCCTCAAAAACCTGGCGCGGGTGGGCGGCACCATAGACAACGCGCTGGAGATGTTCGGCAAGTGTGAAAAGCAGCCCGGCGGAAGGCTGGCGATAGAACTTGGCGGCAACGATTCCGACTTGAATTGGAAGGAAGTCGCGGAAGACCCGGACGTGTACCACGAAGCGAAGATCCCGCTTAAGGAGTTCGGCGAAAAGCTGCGCAGGCTCATTTCCCTCGCCAGAGCGAGCGAATTAAAGCCCATAGTGGTGACGCCCCTGCCCGTGGTCGCCGAAAGGTACGTCAAGTGGATCTCCAGGGGCCTGGACGCGGAAAAGATACTCAGGTACCTGGGATCCTGTGAATACATCTACCGCTGGCAGGAAAGGTACGCCCTGGAGGCGCTTAAGACCGCGCTGGCGACGGACACGGAGGTGTTCGACCTGCGCAGCCAGTTCCTTTATCAGAGGGACTTTGCGGACTTCATGTGCGAGGACGGCATACATCCCAACCCCGCCGGCCACGCGCTTATATCCCAGGCGGTCGGCAGCTTCGCCGTGAGCCATGCCTGAGCACCCTGCAATCTGCAAAAACACACAGCCGACCGGTGATATTCCCGGTCGGCTGCGCGCATATTTACGATAGACAAGGCTGCCCGCGCGTACTATTTCACGTAAAACACGGTGGGCAGGCGCCTGGACACGTCGTAGCGGTATGCGTGGTAAATGCTCTGCCCGTTCAGGAACATGCTGGTGGAGTGGCCTCCGTCCATAAGCCCCGCGTTCACGCAGCCCAGCTCCAGGAACAGGTCCGCCATATCGTCGAATGTGGCGCCCAGGCTGTCCGGCTGGCGGCCTTTGATCACCACGAGGTACACGTTGCCCTCCGCGTCCTGGCCCAGCGCCGTGCGGGCGGAATAACGGTACCTGCTCTTCATGTCGGGCAGCGGCCAGCGCTCGCCTTCGGATACCAGGCCCGACTGGAAAGCCAGCGCGTCGCGCAGGTTAAGCGCCTGCAGTTCCGCCTCCGAATAGATGCCCACGTGCATCTTGTTGTCGGTATCAAAGCCCGTGACCACGCAACATTCGGAGTTGTGGGGCGTGTTTTTGCGCCTCTGTTCGCCGTCGGTGATCACGCAGCCCAGCGGCACGGAGCCGTTTTTCTTGTTCGTGCCGTCGATGAACGAGCCCCCATTGATGACCGCCTGTGCCTCCAGTTTCTGGGCGAACTCGTTTACTCTCCAGCCGTAGCCGGTATCACTGAAATACTTTATAGCCCCTGCCTTTACCCGCGACGGGTCGGCGACTTTGAGCGCGAAGCCCTTGTAGGTCTTGCCTGTTATTGTGAACAGCTCCATGCCTTCCAGCGTGGGGTTTATAGTATCCGCCGCGATGCGGTCGTCTTCAGAGGACAGGCAGAAGTAATCCATGATCATCCAGACGGGAGCTTCGGCGGTGCCCGTGTTCTCAAAGCGCAGGTGATAGCCTACGTCGAACTCCACTTTCATGTTGTCGAAGCTGAGCGTCACCC
>JAFZLE010000191.1 GCA_017551645.1 Clostridia bacterium
ACGTCCTCGTCGCTTATGCGGGCGATCTGCTCGAATACGTCGCTGACGCCGCTGGTGACGGTGGACACGTTGGGAAAGATGAAATTAAGATAATGCCCCAAAAACTCAGCCAGAGGCGCGCTGGCTCTGAGCCCCAGCACGTATATGCGGCGGGCGGTCAGCAGGCTGTCTATGGTCTGGTCGAAAGAAGGTACGTCTATCTCGTCCAGAGTGGAACGGATGTTCTGGATGTCACCCTTGAGCACCTTGTTGAGCACCTGGCTGGAACCCATGTCCCCGGTCATTTCCAGGCGCTGGGTAGCGGTGAGCCGGTGGCGGATCAGTTCCTGCAGCGCCTTTTGCAGCTGGGGGAAGCCCTCGTAGCCCAAAGCTGTGGCAAAGCGCACCACGGTGCTTTCGCTGACACCCACATACTGCCCCAAACGGCTCGCCGTCATGAACGCAGCCTTATCGTAGTGGTTGACGATGCATTCGGCGATACGCCTGTGGCTTTTTGAGAGTTTTTTGCCCGAATGGTTCAGCCGGTTGAGCAGTTCCTGAGTGTTTTGTTCCATAATGCGCCTCTCCTGCGATTTTTGCAGGATTCATGATGATTCCTGCAGCATGGGATATCATTATATACCATATGGGCAAAAAACGCAAGAGAGGAGAATGTTATTATTCAAAAATATGTTTGGCGCCTTCCTCGAGCTCACCTATGTCCCACAGGAAGGATACGGACAGATACTTGTCGCGGATATCCCGGGCGTGCATGTAGGCGGTCAGGGTATCCTCGCGGGTAAATCCTATCTCACCGGGCGCGGTGGGCATGCCCATCCGCTTCATAATGTCCAGCAGATAGGGAAGAGACGGAAGCTCTTCTTTGATGACGGCCTGTATGTCGTCCCACCGGGCTATTATGTTTTCCACCCGCTTCATGCGTTTCACGGGGTCGTTCTTGCCGGCAGCCTGCTCTATCTTGAGCACTTCCGGTGCGGTCTTGCCGAACACGCGGATTATGTCCTTCTCCCACGCTTCGGGATCGAAGGCCTTTATGGCGGCTTCCGCCTTTTCGCGGCTGGGGGTGAGAGCCTTTATGAACTCGTACAAACGCAGGGTGAGCACTGTGCCAACGCCCACCTGTATGCCGTGCAGGTCGGACTCCCTGCCCCTTTCCAGGCAGAGCATGTCCCACATGTGGCTGAAATAGTGTTCCAGCCCGCTGGCGGGACGGGAGACTTTGGCAAAGCTCATGGCGATGCCGCTTAATACCAGCCCCTCCGCCACCGCGCCTACCGCGTCGGGATCGCGCTTCGCCAGCCCGTCAGCGGCGTCCATTATGCGCTTGAGCGCCCTGCGCATGACCGCAGCCACGTGGGGGCAGTAGTATTCCCCGGTCACGATATTGCTTATCCGCCATTCGCATACGGAGATGTATTTGGCTATCATGTCGCCGAAGCCCGCCCAGAGCATGCGCATGGGCGCTTTGGACATTATCTCCGTGTCCAGTATGATGCCCTGGGGAGTCGCGTTGTACAGGGTGGTCTTTACGTTGTCCACCACCATGGAGGAAGAGTTGGAGGCGAAACCGTCCATGGAGGGAGCGGTGCCGATGATGATCTGGGGCCGCCCGGACACCAGCGCCAGTTCCTTGCAGGTGTCGTTGATCACGCCGCCGCCCACAGCTATCACGCAGTCGCATTTTACGTCAAAGCCCATGGCCACGCTGCCCACGGAGTATTCGTCCGGCTCGCACTTGGAATAGCCGTGCTCCTTGAGCAGGAAACCGGTATAGGGTATGCCTGCCCTGTCCATCACCTCGCAGACCTGCCTGCCCGCGGCCTCAAACGTATTTTTGTCGTAGACTATGAACGGCTTTTTTACGCCCAGCGCGTTTAAGGCGTCAGGCAGGTCGTATATCGCTCCCCGCTTTATGCTCAGATAATCCACCTGCGCGCGGTGCTCTCTGCCGCAGTCGCATTCAAAGGCCTTTCCGCCCAGGAAATCCTTTATATCATACTCGTCCACAAACTTCATTATGTATTGCCTCCTTCGAGTTCCAAACGGAATTGTTTTAGCAGCCTCAGCACTTCCGCCGCTTCTGAAACGTTGTTGATACCGGTCTTGACCGCAGATGCGCCCTTTAAGCCCTGCAGATACCAGGCCAGGTGCTTGCGCATCTCGATGACTCCCGTCTTTTCCCCGTAGAATTCAAGGGCGCGGGCAAAGTGATCCGCGGCGGCATCCAGTTTTTCGGCGGGGGACGGGGGAGAGTAGGGCTTTGACTGCATGGCGCAGCTTATCTCGTCGAATATCCAGGGGTTGCCCTGGGCCGCCCGCGCCACCATAACGCCGTCGCAGCGGGTGGTCTCAAGCATTTTCAGCGCGTCCTGACCGCTTCTGACATCCCCGTTGCCTATCACGGGTATGTCCAGCGCGGCTTTGACGCTGCCGATAAGATCCCAGTCCGCCTGGCCGGAATAGAACATGTCCCGGGTGCGGGGATGCACCGTAACGGCCGCGGCACCTTCGTTTTGGGCTATCTTCGCTATCTCAACGCAGGTGATACTGTCCCGGTCCCAGCCTGCCCGGAGCTTGACCGTAACGGGCTTGGCGGATGCTTTGACCATGACTGAGATCAGCCTGCCCGCCAAAAGCGGCTGGGTCATGAGATAACAGCCTTCCTGGTTGGAGACGATCTTACGGGCGGGACAGCCCAGGTTCAAGTCAAAAAACTCAAAAGGCGAGGGGTTAAGCCGTTTCACCGCCTCGCTCAGATAGTATTCCTCATGCCCGAACAGCTGCAGCCCCGTGATGCCCTCGCGTTCACCCTTTCGCGTGAGCTGTATGTGCACG
>JAFZLE010000192.1 GCA_017551645.1 Clostridia bacterium
ATCACGAACGCGGTGGCGTACATATCCCGCACGATCTCGCCGTATGGCCCTATAAGTGATCTTTCGCTCATTTCCTGACCTTTCGTTTATTGTATACGTCGCCGGCAGCTGCCCCCACCAGACCCGTAAACGCGCACAGCAGCATGAGCCCGCCTTTGGGGGCTATGCCCATCGATGCGATGAAGCCTGCCGCTATAAGCGCCAGAGCAGGCGGAAGCCAGGCAAGGTATGGGTTCACGCCTTTTCTGACGACAATATACGCCCCGATAAGCGCGGCGGCGGGCGGCAGTATCCACTTTAGCGTGTCCATGCCCCGCCAGACGGGTCTTAAAATGAAAACTGCCAGGCACACGAGCAGGCTCACGCAAAACAGTATGGATAAAAGCGCGAATTGCCGTTTCATTTGCCCTGTTTCTCCTTATACGCGTTTGCCAGCGCGTCCTTCACGCTGGACTTGGAACTGCTGCGGGACAGCCTTTGAATAAGCCCGCGCAGTTCTTCTGTTGAGACGTTGAGCTCGTTTTTAAGTTCCCTCGCGCTCATCCTGAGAGCGCCCGCGCCGAGTATGATCATCTGCTCCAGCCCGTCACCGGTAGCGACCCTCACGTGATAATCGCGGCTCAGGTCGTGCGCCAGTTTCTCTATGTAGCTGTCTGCGGTCTGGGCTTCCTTGGTATAAACTATGTCTATGCTGCTGTAATGCTCCACGCTGCCGGGATTGCCTTTGACTTTGTAGGCGTCAAACACAAGTATCAGCCTGACGTCCCTGTGGGAAGCGTAGTTGTCCAGCGCATCGGTGAGGGCGCGCCGGGCGATCTCCACGTCGTATGAAGCCAG
This sequence comes from Clostridia bacterium, assembly GCA_017551645.1. Taxonomy (GTDB): domain Bacteria; phylum Bacillota; class Clostridia; order Christensenellales; family Aristaeellaceae; genus RUG14130. The sequence continues at coordinate 838 of JAFZLE010000192.1, forward strand.
CTCCTTCAGCTCCTCCCAGGCGAATATGATATTATAGCCGTCCACCAGCAGGTATTCGGGCTTTTTGGGTATGGAGATCACCTGCTTTTCAGGCGCTGGGACGGCGCGGGGCTTATCAAGGGCATGGGGAGATATCTTGCCGTAGGTGCGCTCGAATATCTCTTTGAGCTGTTTGTCCAGGTCAGTCGTGTCGGCGGGAGCGTCTCTGCCCGCAGCGGGCGGCGCGCCGCGGCGGGAGGGCAGCTGTATATGCATATGACTGTCGGCGTCCCTCCAGTTCACCAGCACTCCGGCGCCGTGGGAGCAGAACACGCTGTCGGCGGGGTTGTCCAGGTCCTTTTCGGGATCATATCCCGAAGCGGCGACCAGCGCTGCCTGGTCAGGAGACGGTCTGTACCCCGCGAACGATTCGCTCACCCGCCCGAGACCTCGGCTGTATATGCTGACTTCACGGGGGTAGGAATGGGCGAGCCTCACAGGCAGGCAGGCGGATATCACGGTCTCGCCCGCTGAGTTCGTTTCGCTGGTGAAAGTCTGTCCCATTCGGCTCATATCGCTCATGGCGCGGCCGGAGCATTCCTGGGGCAGGGTCACCGTCATACGCGTGAAAGGCTCAAGAAGCACGCTGTCGGACTTCATGAGCGCGTGCCTGACGGCCCTGCATGTGGCCTGGCGGAAATCTCCGCCTTCCGTGTGTTTAAGATGCGCTCGGCCTGCGGTAAGCACGAACCTGACGTCAGTGAGCGGCGAGCCGGTGAGCACGCCGGAAAAGCGCCTTTCGGTAAGATGTGTAAAGATGAGCCTCTGCCAGGACAGCGCAAGATCGTCTGTGCTGACTTCGCTGGCCAGTTCCAGGCCTGAACCTGCAGACAGCGGCTCGATGCGCAGGTGCACCTCCGCGTAGTGCCTCAGGGGCTCATAGTGGCCCGCACCGTCCACGGCGGAGCGCACGGTCTCCTTGTATATGATGGAGCCTTCCTCAAAACCGACGTTCAGGCCGAAACGCTGGAACAGAGTATTCTTCAGCACTTCCAGCGCCACGTCGCCCATCACGTGCACGGTTATACGGGAGGCGCGCTCGTTCCACTTTACGTCAAGGAGCGGGTCTTCCTCCTCGAGGATCCTGAACTGTTTGAGCGCTTCGTGCGGGTCGGCGCCGTCCCCGAGCCTGACGCGCCAGGCAAACAGCGGCTCGGTCAGGGGAGTAAACACCGTGCCTCCTCCCAGGGCGTCTCCCGCCTTAAGGCCCTTTATTCCGCACAGCGCGCACACGCAGGGGGCCGATACGCTGTCTGCCTGGGAGTACTTTTCGCCGGAATACAGGCGTATGGCGGTGATCTTTTCATCCCCGAGAGAAGTCTCCAGGCTGTCGCGGGTGCGCAGCGTGCCGCCGGTCAGCTTAATGAAAGTAAGCCGCTCGCCCTTCGTGTCCCTTTGTATTTTATAGACTTTGAGAGCCGTGCCGTCTTCCGGAGCGGGTGGAACGGAATACGAGTCCAGTATGTCAAGAAGCGTGCGCGTTCCCTCGTGCTTCAGCGCGCTGCCGAAGCACACCGGGAACAGACGGCGTGAAGCGACGGCACCAGATATTACAGATTGGTCCAACTGACCGGTCTCAAGATATTTGCACAGCGCTTCGTCGTCGCTCTCCGCGGCCAGATCCGAAAACCCGTTGGAGCCGTAAGCTTCCGCGAGAGGGGAGAGCCGCACTTTTATGTCGCTCAGCACCTGTCCGGCGTCCGCGCCGGGCATATCCATCTTGTTCACGAAAATGAACGTGGGTACCCGGTAGGCTTCCAGCAGTTTCCAGAGGGTCAGAGTGTGCGCCTGCACACCTTCGGGCGCGCTGATGACCAATATGCAGGCGTCGAGCACGCCGAGCGCACGCTCGGTCTCGCCGGTAAAATCCACGTGGCCAGGGGTGTCGATCAGCGTGAAATGGGTATTCCCGTAGTCGAACACAGTGTTTTTGGCAAGAATGGTTATACCGCGCCGTCTTTCTTCCGGCTCGGTATCCAGAAAGCTGTCCCGCTTATCTACCCTGCCCGCCTTGCGGATAGCGCCGCTTATGAGCAGCAGGGACTCGGCCAGCGTGGTCTTGCCCGCGTCCACATGGGCCAGCACGCCTACGGCGATCTGCTTTGCCATACACACCCCCACTTTAATGGGGCCATTATACAACATCCCATGGCAAATGGCAAGTTAGCGGACCTATGCGGAAATATTAACCAAAAAACAGAGCTTATCCGATAGACAAAATCGGTGTAAATGTAATAAAATATAATGTTGATTTGTACACATAAGGAGGAGCGGAGCGTGGCTCACCCCGAACTCAGTTTTGAAACTCAAAGGCGGAGGACCTTCGCCATCATATCCCACCCGGACGCCGGCAAGACCACACTGACGGAAAAACTGCTGCTGTACGGCGGAGCGATACGCCAGGCGGGCTCGGTCAAAGCCAGAAAGGCCGCCCGGCATGCCACCAGCGACTGGATGGAAATAGAAAAGCAAAGGGGCATAAGCGTCACATCGTCTGCCATGCAGTTCGATTTTGACGGTTACAGGATAAATATACTTGACACCCCCGGCCACCAGGACTTTTCGGAAGATACTTACCGTACCCTCGTGGCGGCGGACAGCGCGGTCATGCTTATAGACTGCGCCAAGGGCGTTGAGGAGCAGACGATAAAGCTGTTCAAGGTGTGCCGCATGCGCTCCATACCCATATTCACCTTCGTGAACAAGCTGGACCGCGCGGGCAAGGATCCCTTTGAGCTCATGGAAGAGCTGGAAACGGTGCTGGGCATACGCTCCTGTCCCGTGTCCTGGCCCATTGGGCAGCACGGAGACGACTTTAAGGGCGTTTACCATAGGGATACCCGCATGGTGGAGCTGTACACCGGCGGCAATCACGGGCAGAACTTCGTTACCGTGCAGTCGATATCAATAGATGACCCCGCACTGCCGGAAGCGATAGGGCAGACCTATTACGACAAGCTCATAGAAGATACAGAGCTGCTGGACGTGGCGGGCGACGAGTTCGACCTGGAAAAGATATTAAGCGGCCAGCTCACTCCAATGTTCTTCGGCTCGGCGTACAACAACTTTGGAGTGGAGCCTTTCCTTAAACGCTTTCTGAGCTACACCAAAAGCCCCACGCCCAGAGTGTCGGACGAAGGCGAGATCGCGCCCGACAGCGAGAAGTTCACGGGCTTTATATTCAAGATACAGGCCAATATGAACCCCGCCCACAGGGACCGCCTGGCGTTTATGCGGGTATGCAGCGGAGTGTTCGAAAAGGGCATGACCGTGTGGCACTCGTCCAGCGGCGAAAGGATAAAGCTGGCGCAGCCCCAGCAGTTCATGGCCCAGGAGCACGAAACCGTAGACCTGGCTTATCCCGGGGACATAATCGGACTGTTCGATCCGGGCATATTCCGACTGGGGGATACCCTGTGCACGGGCACGCCCGTGAGGTATTCGGGCATACCGCTGTTCGCGCCGGAATTCTTTTCCCGTGTCAGCCCCGTGGACAGCATGAAGCGCAAGCAGTTTTTGAAGGGCATAACCCAGCTGTCCCAGGAAGGTGCGGTGCAGACCTTCAAGCGCCCGAACATAGGCCGCGAGGAAATGATCGCGGGCGTGGTGGGCGCGCTTCAGATGGACGTTCTGGAGTATCGCTTAAAGAGCGAGTACGGCGTGGACCTGAGCCGCGAGACCCTGCCTTACAGATATGTAAGATGGGTCAAGGCCACGCCCAAGCCCATAGACAAGCTCAGGCTGCCTTCCACCACGGTGCCCGCGGTGGACCGGGCAGGCAGGGA
>JAFZLE010000193.1 GCA_017551645.1 Clostridia bacterium
CTCTTTCTGCCAATACCCACATCGAAATGCAGCCGAGCGAACATGTGACGTATATATACAGGTATACTGTAGCCCAGAGCCATGTGGAAAGCGGGCTTTTGGAAGTGAGCCAGGCCAGCTGGGGATGGTATACCGATAAAAACGGCGAAAGGACAATTGTTTACAGCAACACCGTATTTGAGGAATACATCCCCCTGACCTACCCTGACGGGGAGGAGCCCGAACACCATCCCTCCCTGCTGCTTTCCATAGGATGCGACGGCCACGTATATGTATCAAGCGGTTCCGATATTGATCATTACGAGTACGCAATAAAGATCGATTATACCCTGAAGAACACAGGAGATATACCTCTGAAGTTCCGTAAACCGAGCTACTACGCTTCGGTAGAGGAATACGCGGTCCTGGATCCGGAAGGAGCGTTCGATTCCCACTTTGCGTGGACCATAAAGTATGATACGGGCAGCTCCACAGGCGGGTTCGACGACATCGTTTACACATCCGAGGATCCCAAGTATATCGGATATTTTGATTTCTCGCTCCAGATCCCGGGTTACGATGTGGACGATAAAGACCCGGGCCCCGGGACCGAGCTTTGTGTGAGCAACGAGGACAGCCTGCGCGTGTGGATCAAAAACCCTGACTATATCGAGGAAGACGGGCCGGAAAGCGGAAACGCCGATTTCTGCTCGCTCGCGACTACGGGCGTGAGCGACACAAGCGTTTCATATAACCTGCACACCTGCTATAAACACCTTGAGACGGCTGAAGCCGCGGAAAAACTGTCCCTCGCGGGCGACTGGGCGGGCGCCGCGGAGCTCTGGCGCGGAGCGATAGAAGAACTGTACGGCGAGATGGCGGAAAAAGCAGACGGGGCCACTGCGGAAGCTTTCAGCGAAGACAAAGAAGCTTTCTTCGAGTACGCGGACGCCGTACAGGCGCTGTTCGGGGACAAAGAGGCGGCGGAACTGCTGCGCCTGCGCTGCGCCGAAATGTGCTGTATGCTGAGCACACTGCCGGAGAAACTGCCCTCGAGCCTTTCGAGCGCGTATATAATACCGGACACGCTAAAGACTTTCGACGCCAGCAGCCGCGAGATCGGCACGCTGAGCGGCAGGAACAGCCTGGTCGCAGAGCATTATGCCGGTCCTGCCGCCGAAGCGCTGGCCGGTACAAAGCGCCTGCTGGATTTAGAGGGCGCCGTGCAGGCAGACGGTGTGTTTACGGAATGCATCAGCCATTGGAAGTCCGCGGCGGAAGAGATGATGAACTCTGCTTACAGAGCCTCAGACAAGAATGCAAGAACGCTGATATCTGTCTGGAGCATGTCGCTCAGCTATTTGCGGGAAACAGATGAGGAACTGTATACACTGCTCTACTCCGCATATCCGGCTGTAGTTGATGAACACATTATGGAACTGTACAAAGATGCCGCGCTGCTGATAGGCGGAGCGAATTAGGCTCAGACACGCATTTTTGTCAAAGATCTCTTGGACGGGAGGAAACACCACATGGCTATCAAACGAACTATAGCTCTCATGCTTTCCCTGCTCCTGCTGCTGCCCCTGTTGCCGGAGCTCGTGCCTTCTGCGCAGGCGGCGCCGTCTGTGGAGGGCTGCTCCGCTTCGCCGAGCGGTAAACACGATTGGGGAGGCAGGCCAAGGGATCCCTGGTGCGATTACGCAGGCGGAACGGTCTGGTATTGCAATTACTGCCACAAATATGTGTTTGAGGAGACCACTCCCGCGCTGGGGCACATCTGGGGTCCCCGTGAATACACGGGCTACGCGGACTGCGAACACTACGGCGTGTTCCACCAGACCTGCGCCCGCTGCGGCAAACAGACCACCGGCAACGACAAGCCTCTGGGCCACGACTGGGACGAAGGCAAGGTGACCAAGGCGCCCACCGCCACGGAAGACGGCGAGATGACCTACACCTGCAGGCGCGACCCGTCCCATACCAAGACGGAAGTCATACCGGCGACTGGCGAAGATAACAGCCCGCACCCGGCGCTGACGTTATCCGCATCGGCAGGAGAAGTAACCCTGCACAAATATGAATGGTCAAACGACGGCGGCGGCTACGATATCGATCTGCACACCATGGAGACCGTTACGAATGCCGGAGACATCCCGCTGCAGCTGAGCAGACACGTTTGGTACAACAAAGATGTATCCGAAGAAAGCGATTACTATGGTTACAATGACAGTTTAGAGCCTGACGGAACGCGGACGGAAGCAGAGCTGACTTTGCTGTACTCATATTACGCCCAAATTGACGACCCATATAATGGCTCCATAATTAATCATATTATATCGACCCCCGGGGACCCGAAATACCGGGGTTACTGCGACGTGTCGATCTGCTATTACGGCTATGATATAGACGACACGGACCGAAAAGGCGAGATCCTGTGCAAGAGCAACGTCGTCACATTAAGGGTCTATGTTCCCAATGAGTTCGAGGAAGCGAAGCCGGAGCTGACGATAAAATGGGATTATGACGAAATCTTGCATAATGACGGTACTCATGTTATTCACGAGATCACTACTGAGCCCGGCATCCTGGCGTTGAATGACGGCGCTATCGCGTGGTTTACCGTTACCAACTCGGGGAACGTACCTCTGAGACTGGTCCATTATTATGCCTATGGTGATGGCTGGACCGGGAGAAATGTTTACTCCACACTTTCCCCGGGTGCCTCAGTACAGCATTCTGAATTTACACCCTTTTTAAAAACATTCCTGACTCCCGGTACAGAGACGGAAGAACTGTTCGGCACAACAACGGTCAGCTTCTACTGCGCCGGTTATGACCCGGAAACCTATATGGACGAAGAAAACCCCGGTGAGGAGCTCTGCCGCACGGAGACCATAACCCGCACCTGGAAGCTCGGAAAGGGCACTGGCTCGCTGGACGGCGGCGGGGACTGTTGCGCTCTGACACTGGAGACCGTGAGCGATACCGAAGCAAAGTACATCCTGCATACCTGTTCCGCGCACATGGAGACTGCCGAAGCCGCTGAAAAACTGTCCCTCGCGGGCGACTGGGCAGGCGCCGCGGAGCTCTGGCGCGGAGAGACAGAAGAACTGTACGCCGAGATGGCGGAAAACGCGGGCGAAGCCCTTGCCGAAGCGCTTAATGAGGACAAAGAGGCTTTCTTCGAGTACGCGGACGCCGTACAGGCGCTGTTTGGGGACGAAGAGGCGGCGGAACTGCTGCGCCTGCGCTGCGCCAAGATGTGCTGTGTGATGAGCACTGCCCCCATACGGCTGCCCTCGAGCCTGCTGGGCGTGTACGAGGAACTGGATGCATCTGAGAGCTTCGATGCCGGCGGACGGGAGATCGGTGCCTTGACTGGCAGCAACAGCGAAGTCGTCGAACATTACTCCGGACATGCAGCAAAAGCTATGGCGGATACGAGAGCCCTGTTGGACAAGTATGCGGACGGGCAGACCGACGGCGTGTTCGCACAAAGCGCGGAATACTGGAAGTCCGCACTGGATGGAACGGTGAACTCCGCTTACAAAGCCGCGGAAAAGAGCACAAAACCGCTTATAGCGACCTGGAGCCTGGAGCTGAACATGCTGTGCGACGCGGATGAAGAACTGTATACGCAGTTATACTTCACAGATCCGGCGGTGGCGAAAGAGCATATCATGGACCTGTACAGGGAGGCCGCGCTGCTGCTTGCGGAAGCTGAATAGCAGCTTCAGGCAGACAGATCGGTTTTTGAACAGAAAAAAGAGCCGCCGGCATTTGATGCCGGCGGCCATTTTGTGCACAGATCCATGGGGCATATAAACGTTTTTCGGCCGCCGAAGGCGCACCTCAGCTTATGACCCCGCCGCCAAGGCATTCGTCGCCGGTGTAGAAGGCTACGGTCTGGCCGGGGGTGACGGCGCGCTGGGGGAGGAGATACTTCATCTCGACCCGGTCTTCGCGGGGCGTGATTATCACGTCCTGCAGGGGCTGGCGATGGCGGAAGCGGGCTTTGCATGGGTATTCCTGCCCGTTGGGGACGGGAGGCTGCCCGCTGATCCAGCTGACTTCCTCAGCGGTGCCGCTTTCGGTGTACAGCAGCGCGCTGTCCTGCCCCTGGGATACGATGAGGCGGTTTGACGACAGGTCCTTTCCCACCACGAACCAGGCTTCGCCCGTGCCTCTGCCGCCTATGCCAAGCCCCTTGCGCTGGCCGAGGGTATAGTACATGAGCCCGTCGTGGCGGCCCAGCACCTCGCCCGCGGGGGACACGATCTCCCCGGGCTGGGCGGGCAGGTAAGTGCTCAAAAACTGTTTGAAATTTCTTTCGCCTATAAAGCAAACCCCGGTAGAGTCCTTCTTTTCCGCCACGGGCAGGCCGGCGGCGCGGGCGATCTGCCGCACTTTGGACTTGGGAATGTCCTTTAAGGGGAACATGGCTTTGGACAGCTGCGCCTGGGTGAGCATGCATAAAAAGTAGGTCTGGTCCTTGTTCTCGTCGGCTGCCCTGAGCAGGTGGAAGTATCCGTCTTCCCGCTTTTCCACGCCCGCGAAGTGTCCCGTGGCCAGCTTTTCGGCGTCCAGCGACTCGGCAAGCTCCAGCAGGGGCGCGAACTTGATCTCGCGATTGCACAGTACGTCGGGGTTGGGAGTGCGGCCCTTCCTGTATTCGCTCAAAAAGCGGCTGAACACCCTGTCCATGTATTGCTGGCGGTACGACACGGAATAATAGGGGATGTCCAGCAGCTGGGCTACTGCGCGGGCGTCGGCGAAATCACTGGCGGCGGTGCACACACCGTCGTCCTCCCAGTTGTTCATGAATACGCCGATCACTTCGTGCCCCTGCTGCTTTAACAGGTACGCGCACACGGAGGAATCCACGCCTCCGCTGAGTCCGACCACTATCCGCACACGCCGCCTCCGTAATGTTTCTTACGTTAGAGTATACCATCCGTGAGGGGATTTTGCAAGCGGGATGAAATCGGGCCCGGCGCTTGCAAACAATGGAGGTATGTGATAGAATATACTAGGAGTTTTATAAGGGAAGAGTTTTTATGAAAAGATCTGCCGCCATAATCTGCCTGATCTGCCTCGTGTGCAGCCTGTTTCCGTACACGGCTTCTGCCGCGTGCGATACTATGGGCGCGGGCAGGATCGGGTTTTATTACCAGTATGAGGGCGGCGGCAAGGATCTGCCCGGTACATACGACATGCTGTTGGCGTCACGGCTCTACGCGCTGTGCGGACACAGCACCATATACATGAACAGCTCGACCTCAAAGTATATAACCGGGCGCGGCTGCGACCTGTTGGCGCACGCCCACGCCTACCAGTTCCTGCTGGGCAGGGCGGCCACGATAGAGCAGCGTGCGGACATACTGTATAAGTTTTTGAAGATCAAACCGGTGTGGAGCAACACGGGTTCTTCCCTGAGTCCGCCCAACGCCGAAAGCATTTACGACAGCTTTCTGGCCAGCTGCGCCGGAGTGACCAGGTATTACGGCAACCTCAACACCGCCAGCGCGGTAGCCGCGTTTTTCGAGGGCGGCAAGAGCGTGGCCATAGTGCACGTGCCCAACCATTTCGTGTGCGCCATAGGCTGCAAGGTGCATAACGGCACCAGGTATATACATATCGTGGATTCCGCCATAACCGGAACCATAGCCGCCGGCCGCCTGAAAAAGGCGTACAGCCTGGATTTTTCCACCGTCTACACCCCCAGCAACGTGCTACAGTATTCCGGCCAGGTGTTCGAGTATTACCTGCCCTATTCCGAGTTCACAAAGACCGGCACTACCATTAAGGCCGAGTTCCGCGCGGCGTTCGTAGCGGGATCGATGCCCGCCTACCACCTTATCCCCGCCAAGGACGAACTGCTGCTGGCGGAGGGCGGGAGCGCCCAGATCGTGATAACCAATTCCTCCGAGGTCATCGCCTACACCTCCTCAGACGTGAGCGTGTGCACGGTCTCGTCCGACGGCCTGGTCACATACGTGGGTCCGGGCACCGCCGCGATCACCTGCGGCGAGATAGACGCGCTCAGGAACAGCTGTACCGTGACGGTCAATTGCGTAAAGCCCGTCACTTCCGGCGCGCTGGTGGCGGGAGTGGGGGAGACCCCTTCCCCGGCATTGGAAGCCGGCATGCTGCCCGCCGGAGCCAGGTTCGTTTTGAGCGACAGCGACACCTCTTATGTGGGCGCCCGGCCCGTAACGGTAAAGCTGCTGGACAGGTACGACACGGAAGTCGCGCGGTATGATCTGACGCTGGCGGTCATAAATCCATACGGCATACTGGCGCTGCCCGAAGGCCTTAAGACCATAGAAGCGGGGGCGTTTGAGGGCACATCGTTCGAGACGCTGGTGATACCGTCGGGAGTGACTCAGATAGGCGCGCAGGCGTTTGGGAATATGGAGCCCTCGGTAGTGTTCTGCGCGCAGCCGGCGCTTGTAAGCGGCATGTTCGGCTGGGATACCGTGATAGTAGACGATCCCGCCGCCTACTACCGCTGGGCGAACGATTAAAAGCTTGATATGCTTCTCCCCGGAAGCGTTTTTCCGGGGAGCTTTTTATATCCAAACCGTAACGCGGCGGGTGTTTACAAACGCCTCCGGCAATGCTATAATATATATTGGGTTAAGATGTAAAGCACAGGAGAGGAGGGTGAAACATGTACGTAGAACCGGCGGTCGTGCGCAGGGAAACGCTTATGGGCGAAGGCGAGGCGAAGGTGGTAATAGCCGACGCGCGGGAAGCGCTCAAACGTATGGCGGCGGAACGTCCCGGCAGCGTGTCGCTGATATACATGGATCCTCCTTTCATGACCGGACAGCAGTTCTATGCCCGCCTGAGGGTGGGCGAAAGCGGCTGGAAAGGCGGCAAGGGCGAGATACAGCTGCCTTCCTACTCCGACACCATGAACAGGGAAGAATATGCCGCCTTCATGCGGGATGTGCTTTTGCCCTGCCGTGAGCTGCTCGCCGACGACGGGCTGATATTCATACACCTGGACTACCGCGCCGCGGCGCGCGTGCGCATACTGGCGGACGAGATATTCGGCGAGAACAATTTCGTGAACGAGCTCATCTGGGCTTACGAAAGCGGCGGACGCAGCCGGCGGTTTTTTGCCCGCAAGCACGACGTCATACTTTTGTATTCCAAGACCCAGGACTACGATCTTCACATAGAAGACGCGGCCACGCTTTTAAGGCAGGACCGGAAGAACCATTTGAGCCGGGGCGTGGACGAAGACGGACGCGCCTACCGCTTTATTGTAAGCGGAGGCAAGACCTACAGGTATTACGAGGACGAGCCGGTTCCGCCATCCGACGTGTGGACGGACATCAGCCACCTGCAGCAGCGGGACCCCCAGCGGCTGGGTTACGACAACCAGAAGCCGGTGAAACTGCTGGAGAGGATAATCAAGGCGGCCTCACGCCCGGGAGACACGGTGCTGGATCCCTTCTGCGGCGCGGGGACTGCTCAGGAAGCGGCGGTCAAGGCCGGCCGGCGCTTTATAGGCATAGACACCTGCCCTCTGGCGCTTTCCTACGCTGAAAAGCGCAGGGGAGGCGCGAGCCTTACGCTGGAAGGCGGCGAGGCTTGCGGCGCGCCGGAGTTCGACGTGGATCTTGTACCGGGCATTACCGAGAACCGGATCTACCTGACCCGCTTCAAGGTGGACGACACCGATCTCGCGCCCCTTCCGGAAGGATTCGACGGGCTGGACGGCTGGGCGGCGGGTTATATAAACGGGGACGAATTCGTTGCCTGCGACAGCGAGACCCGTCTTTTCACCAAGCCCGGGCTGGAACTGTGCCTGAGCCTGCCCATAGAGGTCGAGGACCCGGCAGTGCGGCTTACGGACGTGCTGGGCCGCCGCTTCTTCTTCAGGGTCAAGTGAGGGGAAGCCGGTATGCTGTTTAATGTGGGAGACGTGGTAAGGCTTAAAAAGCCCCATCCCTGCGGCGGATACGAATGGACGCTCACCCGCGTGGGGGCGGACATGAAGCTCAGGTGCGATACCTGCGGGCATGTGGTCATGCTGGACAGGCAGGTTTTCGAAAAACGGGTAAAAAAGATAATCAAAAGCGTGCAAGAGGATATAAATGACGAAGAAAAGCAAGAAGGCTAAGCTGAACAAGAAGAAAAGACAGAGAAGAAAGAATATCAAAACGTTCTTTATCTGCCTGCTGGTAGCGCTGATAGCGGCGGCGCTGATAAGGCTTGTGTGGATAGAGACCGTGTACGTGAGGAGCGATGCCATGAGCCCCAGATATGTCAGCGGCGATATAGTGGCGGTCAACAAGCTTATGGACGCCACCAAGGTCGGGCGCGGCGACATCGTGTACGCTTCGTTAAACGGCTACAAGCTCATTCGCCAGGTGGCGGGCGTGGAGGGCGACCTGATAGACGTGCGGGATGACGTGCGCTATCTGGTCAATACCGAAACCGGCGAGGAGATCTGCCTGGGGGACGCTCCGAACCTGAATTACGGCACCATACCACACGGCGCGTATTTCCTGCTCAGCCTGCGCCTGGACGATGACGCTCCCGACAGCAGGGCGCTGGGCCTGATAACGCGTTCAAATATAATAGGGGAGCCCCAGAGCGTGCTCTGGCCGCCCTCCCGCATGTTCAAACAGTAAAGGAGCCCGTATGGAAGACAAAAACATCAACGATATAAAACCCGAAGACACCGCGGAAAACACGGGCGCGGAAAGCCCGGACACGCAAGATCAGGGCGCGCAGAACTCAATTACCGTCTGGCAGGCGTTCTTCATCAAAAAGAAAGTGCTCAAGACCCTGCCCATATACAAGCAGCACAGGGTGCTGTTCGAGATAAAGGACTGGGCAGTGTCCATAATCTTCGCGCTGGTCGCGGTGTACATACTGAAGACCTTCCTGGTGTGGCCTATCGCGGTGTCCGGTTCCAGCATGAATCCCACGCTGGAAGACAAGGAGCGCGTGCTGGTGACCAGTTACGACGTGAGGTTCGGCTCAAGCCCCAAGCGGGGTGACGTGGTGATATGCCATTACCCGAGCAGGACCAGCAAGTGGCTGGGCATATTCACCGTGAAGACCGACTTCGTCAAGCGGGTGGTCGCGGTAGAGGGCGACACGGTAAAGCGGGTTAACGGCGTGACCTACGTAAACGATTTCGCGCTGGATCCCAGGGCGCAGACCAGCTATTCCGCCACCTATGTCAAGAACGAGGACGGCAGCATAAGCTACTTTATCAACGGAGTGCAGAGATCGCTGACGGATGAGCAGACTTACCGCTATAAGTTCGATTACGAGTACACGCTGGGCGAAGGCGAATACTTCGTGTCGGGAGACAACCGCTACAATTCCCACGACTCCAGAGCGTGGAATGGGCCGGATCTGCCTGCGGAACCTTCAACAAATCAACAGGGTACGGGAGCGGTAGGCCCCATTACCAAGTCCATGATCGCGGGTCACGTCAGGAGCGTGATATTCCCCTTCAAGGACGGCAGGGCGGTAGAAAACGATCCCAATTACCTTTATCCCACCGACAGGTAAGCGTGTATGAAAAAGAGTGATTCCAAGTTCAAACCCTGGGTCAGGATACTGTGCATAGTGCTGGCTGCCGTGCTGGCGCTGGGCTCAGTGGTGGCCATCATGATGGAAATACTGGGCGGGCACGTCCATTAAACGCCGATGAGATTTCTGCGGCCGCTGCTGTGCGCGGCGTTCCTGCTTATGCTCTGTTTCGCACTGGGCGAGGCGGACAGCTACAACATTAATGCGGTGTACCTGCCCGAGAGCCGGGCGCTCAGGGCTGATGTGGAAGTGACATACACCAACACCACCGGGGAGAGCCTGTCGTACGTGACGTTCGCACTGCCCGCCAACTGTTTCCGCCGTGTTTCCGCGCTGCCCTATGACGCCGCCGCACTGGAAAAGGCGTTCCCCTGGGGCTATACTCCCGCGGGCGCGCAGCTGGAAAGCGTGGAGTTTGATTCGTCTCCTGCCAGGTATTCCTTTATACAGGGCGGGGACGTTTATTTTAACGTGAGCGCGCGCATGGAGCCCGGGCAGACGGGCGTGTTCCGCTTTGAGTACACCCTGCTTTTAAGCGACAACCGGGCGTTTCTGGGCTGCGGGGACGACGTAAGGCTGCATGTGATTTACACCGTCGCATGCCCCCGGCAGGATGGGGAGGCGGTCACGTACCCGCTGAGCGTGTGCGTACACGACGTGTTCGCCTGCCCGGCAGATTACTCTCTTACGCTTAAACTGCCCAAGGTCTACACGGCCGCGTGCGGCGGCGCGGTCAGGCGCATGGAGCTGAACGACGCGGCGGTGTACTCCGTAACGATAGAAGGCGCGAGCTCTCTGAGCCTGGTGCTGAGCAAGCGCTTTTACGAGTACACGGGTGAGAGCGAATGCAGCACCCGCATAAGCGTTTACGGGAACAGCCGTTCCAAATGCACAGAGGCGCTCAGACTTGCCCGGGGCGCGCTGGACATATACGAAAGCTGGTTCGGCAAGGCGAGCTGGGATATGGCGCTGGCGTTTTCGTCGGACGCGGTGTCCTCAGCGGCTCCGGGGCTTATCCGCCTGGGAAGCGACTGGGAGGAGCTGGAACAGACCGTGTACATGCTTACGGCGCAGCAGTTTTTCGGCCTGTCTGCCTGCACGGATCCATATACCGAC
>JAFZLE010000194.1 GCA_017551645.1 Clostridia bacterium
GCCACGGCTGCACCGGAAAGGGCAATGACCAGGTGCGCTTCGAACTGGCCATCAAGGCTTTCGCCCCCGACATGCCGGTCATCGCGCCCTGGAGAGAATGGAAGATCAAGAGCCGCGAGGAGGAGATCGACTACGCGGAAAGCCACAATATACCCCTGAAAATCAGCCGCGAGACCAACTATTCCAAGGACAAGAACCTGTGGCACCTGTCCCACGAAGGCCTGGACCTGGAAGATCCCGCCAACGAGCCCAAGATAAACAAGCCGGGCTTCCTGGAGATGGGCGTGTCCCCCGAAATGGCTCCCGATAAAGCGGAGTATGTCACCATCTCATTCAATAAGGGCGTCCCCGTAAAGGTGGACGGCAAGAAGCTGGGCGGGGTTCAGATCATAGAAAAACTCAATGAGCTGGGCGGCAAGCACGGCATCGGCATTATCGACCTGGTGGAGAACCGTCTGGTGGGCATGAAGAGCCGCGGCGTGTACGAGACCCCCGGCGGGACCATACTTTACAAGGCACACGAGCTGCTGGAGTCCCTGTGCCTGGACCGCGAGACCATGCATTTCAAGGCCGTCGCCGCCCAGAAATTCAGCGAGCTGGTGTATTTCGGCCAGTGGTATACTCCCCTGCGCCAGGCACTGAGCGCGTTCGTGGACGAGACCCAGAAGAACGTGACGGGCGACGTGAAGCTTAAGCTGTACAAGGGCAACATCATCCCCGCGGGCATGACCAGCCCCTACAGCCTGTACGACGCGGAGATCGCCACCTTCGACGAGGACGACGTGTACGACCAGAAGGACGCCAAGGGCTTCATCACCCTGTTCGGGCTGCCCATCAAGGTGCAGGCGAAACTCAACGCCAAACTAAACAAATAAAGGAAGGTCCGATGGACTCCAAACTTTGGGAAGGCCGCCTCCACTCCGGCTTGAGCGGCGCGGCAAGCGACTACAATTCATCCATACGGGTGGACTCCCGCATGTACAGGGAAGATATACTGGGTTCCCTCGCCCACGCGCAGATGCTGTGCGAGACGGGTATAATCTCATCCGAAGATAATGCCGCCATACAAGGCGGCTTATCTGCCATACTTGACGATATTACTTCCGGCCGGCTGGCCGTATCCCCTGAGGCGGAGGATATCCATACCTTCATCGAAGCCGAGCTCACCCGCCGCATAGGAGACCCCGGCAAAAAGCTCCACACCGCCCGCAGCCGCAACGACCAGGTGGCTACGGACGTAAGACTGTACCTCCGGGGACAGTCGGAAAGCATCATATCCCTGTTGGTGAAGCTGGCACGCGTACTTACGGACAAAGCCGAACAGTATTCTGACGCCATAATGCCCGGGTACACCCATCTGCAAAGGGCGCAGCCCGTGAGCTTCGCCCAGCAGCTTTTGGCGTACGCGCAGATGTTCCTGCGCGACATCGGACGTACAAATGACGCGAAAGCGCGCATGAACCGCTGTCCCCTGGGCGCAGGCGCGCTGGCGGGCACTTCATTCCCCATAGACAGAGAACTGACCAGCCGCCTGCTGGGCTTTGACGCTCCCGCTGCCAATTCCATAGACGCGGTGAGCGACCGGGACTTCTGCGTGGAAATGGCCTGCGCCCTTAGCCTTATAATGACCCATCTATCCCGCCTGTCCGAGGAACTGATACTGTGGTCCAGCTGGGAATTCCGCTTTATTGAGCTGGCGGACGAGTACTCCACCGGTTCTTCCATCATGCCCCAGAAAAAGAATCCGGACCTGGCGGAACTCACCCGGGGCAAGACAGGGCGGGTAAACGGCAACCTCATATCTCTGCTGACCATGTTAAAGGGGCTGCCCCTCGCCTACAACAAGGACATGCAGGAAGACAAAGAGGCGATCTTTGACAGCTTCGACACGGTCCTGGCCGCGCTTACCGTGTGCGCCCCCATCCTGGAGACTATGGCCGTGAACACCGGCAGCATGCGCCGGGCCGCCACGCAGGGTTTTATAAACGCCACCGACGCCGCGGACTATCTGGCCGCAAAAGGCGTGCCTTTCAGGGACGCGTACAAGGCCGTGGGTTCGCTGGTAAAATACCTTATATCCGAAGGCAAAACGCTGGAAAGCGCCGAACTGTCCGATTACAAGCGCTTCTGCCCCGCGTTCGAAAGCGACGTTTACGGTTTTGTCAGCCTGGACGCGTGCCTGAAGCGCAGGAACAGCCTGGGCGGCACCTCGCCCGAGCAGGTCGCGCTGCAGATAAACGCCGTGCGCGCCGAGCTGGCGAAGTATGAATAGATCACACCGCGCGCCTGCGGCGGATATACTGCGGGTGGCAAGCATAGGCATAGTGGGCTGGTACCACATCTGGCAGCAGAGCTGGCTCAACCCCAGCTTTACCCTTTTCGGGCATTATTTCAATCTGTACCCCCTTGTGAGCAGGGGGTACATGTTTGTGTACGTAATGTTCATGCTCAGCGGTTTCGTGCTGATGCTGGGCAGCCTGAACGGCAAATACCCTTCCGTAAGGCGGTTTTATCTAAGTCGGGCTGCGCGCATAGTGCCGTCATACCTGATGTGCCTGGCGATATTCGGTTTTTTCGTGATTATCCCGGACGACGCCTACCCATCCGCCGGCTTTATGCTTAAAGACGTGCTCAGCCATCTTACATTCACACACAACCTGTTTTACGAAGGCTATCAGGCCTCCCATTTCAGCCACGCCCTGTGGACCATCGCGGTCGAGATGCAGTTTTACCTGATATTCCCCCTGCTCGCCCACTGGTTCAAAAAAAAGCCAATACTCACATTTGCCGGCATGCTGCTGTTTTCCACCTTGGTGAAACTGCTTATCCATGCGTATATTCTCGATTCCACACTGTATATCAACCGCTTAAGCACCACGCTTGACATTTTCGGCGTGGGTATGCTGGGCGCGTATATCTATTTCAAAGCAAAAGAACGCGAA
>JAFZLE010000195.1 GCA_017551645.1 Clostridia bacterium
CATGGCCGTAATCCGCCAGCACGTCCAGCAGGTATTTTGTGCAGAGATTGCCCGTGGTGAAACGGTAGCCGGATGCCCGCAGCGCATCGCTGAGCCCGTCTGCGATCCTCTTGCAGTCCGATTCCGGCGGCAGACCGAGCCACAAGGCGAATGCCTGGCATGCCATGGAACCTGTTGCGAACCCCCGGTTTTCACGGTCATACCATTTGTTCAGCATCGCGGTTTTGATATTGTCGGCCAGCGCCAGGTATTTGGCTTCCGCGTCAGCATCGTTCAAAAGGCGCGCGAACTCGGCCAGCAGCACGCAGTTGTAATACGAATAACCCGTGGACATGAAGGTGCCCGAAGTGACCGCGGATTTGGCGTTTTCCGGGCTTTCGCAGGCGTAAGCGGGCGCTGCCCAGTCGCCGTAGTGGCTGTAGGATACGATGTAGCCTTCGCTGTGGGAAAGCAGGCATTTTTCCCAGCGCTCATAGTTCAGGAACTGCTCGCGGATAACGTCTGGGTCTCCCGAATGCAGCCAGGCCATGCGGCCTGCCACCAGAAAACTGGAGCACACGGGATCCGCGGGATAGAAACCGTATACCTTGGGAGCGGTGCAGGAGATCGCGCCGTCGGGCTGCTGCGCGTCGGAAATGTCGCGGCAGACTTTTCTGAACATGGCGGCGGTGTCGAAATTGTAAGGCGTTTCCTCAAAGCGCACGGTGGCGTCGTTCATCCAGCCCATGCGCTCGTCCCGCTGCGGGCAGTCTGTAAGTATGGAATGCATGTTGTCACGCTCCGTCAGCACGACCATATCCTGTATGGCGTTTATCAGCGCGCTGCCGCAGCGGAAACTGCCTATGGATCTGAGCGCGGTATGCAGCGGCACCGCGCGCACGCCGCAGCTGTAGGGGTCTGTGCCGCGCAGCTCTATATAGCGGAACCCGTGATATGTGAACTGCGGCTGCCAGTATTCGTCCGGGGACGTCTTTTCCGCTCCTGAAGCGATATATGTATCCGTCGCCCCGGCACCGCGCAGATTGTCGAAATAGGGCGTGCCGTCTTCCCTGAGACGCTCGCAGCAGTGCATGGTCACGGTCTGGCCAGGCACGAGGGGATACTTGAAGCGCAGCCTGGGCATGCCCGAGATGTTTTTTCCGAAATCCAGCAGCCAGCCGCCCTCGGTCTGAGACACTGAAGCCGGCATGATCTCGTTTTCTTCCATTATGGGCGGGATCGTCATGGGACGCATAACTCCGCCCGGCGGGTCGATGGTTTTCACGGGACGGCAGGCGACGCTTTCCAGGCGGGCGTCATACGTTTCCCCGTCGAACAGGTGGGAAAACACTATGGGTCCTGTGCCGCACTGCCAGGTATCGTCTGTAAGGATGGAACGTTTTGACCCGTCCGCGAACTCCATAACCAGCATTGCCGACAGCACGAGCGGACCGAAAAAGCGGGGCTTGTCCTGCTTGCCGAGGTACCTGCCGTCATTTGAGCGCCAGCCCGCGGCTACGGTGACGCCCAGCGTGTTCTCGCCGGCGGTCAATCTATCGATGCCGGGGAAGAGCACGTACATGCAGGTCTTGGTGTAATCAGTGTGCGCCGGGTCGAGATGATTGGGCAGCAGCGGACGGCCGTTCACGCGGGCGGTAAAGTAACCAAGTCCGCATATATACAGATCCGCGCTGACGGGCGTTTCGTAAAGGGTGAAACACTTGCGGAAATACCCAGGCCGGCTCGCATCTTCCCAATCCGGGCTTATCCATCCCGCTGTCCAGTCTGTGCTTCCTACGGTAAAACGGGCCCGGGCTTCCGAGCTTGTCTGCCCGTGATCGTCTTTAAGCCGCAGCGTCCAGTCTATGGTCTCGCCGCGGGGCAGCAGCACGCCCGGCTGACAGTTCTGCTGCGTTGAAAAGACCCAGCCGCTGTCAAACACGTTTTTCCCGCGGCAGTCCAGCGTGATATGGTAAGCGGTCTGACCGGACGAGGCGGTGTCGCTGACCGCGCCCCAGGATAAGACCGGGTTTTGACCGTCTATTACGTTAAGGCGTCCGTTTTCCGGGCTGAGCGGCTGAAAATCGGCGCAGAGTTTTACAGGCGTAAAAATACGATCACCCCCATGACGTGCTGGTATAAAAAGTTCTGACGCGGAGCCACAAAAACATACAATGCCTTTTCATTGTATGTGATATGTTCGTGTTCGTCAAGCATGAGGCATGCCGGGGAAGGTTTTTTAATGCCTGGGACGAAAAAGGAAACGCCCGAGACACCGACGCGGGGCGCCTTCGCGCGCGGTTTATGGCAGAGTTCATTGACAACGGGCGGCATAACGCGTATGATAACAGCAGGCAAATTCTTCCGCCGCGAAGCGGAACGAAAGGAGACAGTGGTATGAGCAATGCCGAACGCGTGTGCAAATTCCTGGATGAGGCCAAGACTTACTATCTGGCGACCGCGGAGGGCGACCAGCCCCGGGTGCGCCCTTTCGGTACGGCGCTGGTATATGAAGGCAAACTGTATATCCAGACCGGCAAGGTAAAGAACGTATCCAAACAGCTGGCGGAGAATCCAAAGGCCGAGATCTGCGCTTTTTGCGGCGGCAAATGGGTGAGGATCGCCGGAGAACTGATAAACGATGACCGCCGCGAGCCCAAAGCGGCCATGCTAGACAAGATGCCGATGCTGAAAGGCATGTACAGTGCGGACGACGACAATACTCAGGTATTGTATTTCAAAAACGCCGTCGCCACGTTCTACTCATTCTCCGAAGCCCCGGAAAGCCTCAGCCTCTGAGGACTCAGAGTACTTTTAAGAGATCCGGGTCGGGTTGATGGGACCGATGAATGG
Organism: Clostridia bacterium; assembly: GCA_017551645.1. Taxonomy (GTDB): domain Bacteria; phylum Bacillota; class Clostridia; order Christensenellales; family Aristaeellaceae; genus RUG14130. The sequence goes on from JAFZLE010000195.1 coordinate 2,833, forward strand.
CGGGACGATAGTGCCGGCGGGGACAGGGGCTGCCAAAGGCGCAGCGTGTGAGCCGGAAGGGCTGACGAAGGAAAGCTTTGAGCGGGAGGTGCTGGCGCATCTTCGCGAAGAGCGGCTGCGCCGTCCCAAAATGGGATCACAGGACGCGGTCAAGTTCGTGTTCCAGGCACTGTTGGGCGTGGGGCATCTGCTCGCGGCGAGGGAAGCGGTAACGGATCGCATCGCGCGTGAGATGGACGGCGAAGAGGCAGATACCGCGGAACTGCTCTGCGAAAAGCTCAGCCCGTGCTGGTGCAGGCTGAATCTGCGGCGCGCGAAGGCGGAACAGATAACGCCCGACGTGATCGCGGGTCTGATGTTAACATCACAGCCCGCCGTGCGGTTCATGAGGAAGGACGTGCTCGAAGTCATCGAGAGGACAGGGCAGTGGCTTGGCGATGCTGTCCCGGACGGCTTGGCGCCCGCGTCCGTTCTTGATGAAAGCTGGCTGCCTTCCCATTCGGATGCGTACAGAAAGGCGTATCGCCCCGCGTATAGGGTGATCTCGTCGGACTGGCTGCCGTATATCGGGGCAGTCGGGAAGATCTCGCGGGCGCTGCGGGACAAAGGGCGCCTGTTGGTGACGATAGACGGGCCTTGCGCTTCCGGAAAAACCACGTTTGCCCAAAGACTGTCCGAAGTCTTTGGGGCACCTGTCGTCCACACGGACGATTTCGTGGTGCCGCATGCGGGGAAAACACCTGAAAGGCTGGCGATACCGGGCGGCAACTGCGACGCCGAAAGGCTGGCAAACGAGGTTGCGGAGCCATGGTCGCGCGGCGAAACGGTCAGGATCAGAAAGTACGACTGCGGTTCTGACAGGTTTTTACCTGAAGAGACTCTGCCGGACAGTACCGTGCTGATAATCGAGGGCTGTTACTGCAACCTGCCCGCGTTAAGCAGATACGCGGGCGTAAAACTGTTCGTGGACGCTCCCTGGGAGCAAAGGGAACAGCGCCTTATGAACAGGGAATCCCCGGCATCCATGAAGATGTTTTACAAGCGCTGGATACCCCTGGAAAACGCGTATTTCCGGGCGTACGGTCTGCCGGGGGAAGGTATTGATCTGATAGTCCCGCAACAGAATGCATAAACCGTTTTGATGCGATCCGCTTAAGCGGCGCGTGACCGTGTCATCCATGGCATTATGCGCTTATGTATGCTATAATGGTCTCATGTTCATGCGAGCGCGCAGCTGACTCGCACGCTGCCCGGCGGCGTGTGCGCATACTGTTTTTTCGGAGGAATAAATGGCCAAGGTCCGCTTTCAGCTTCCTTACGGCAAGGGCCGGCTCCCGGCGGAGATAGAATCCGGCAGGCTGAAAGCCGTACTCACTTCGAACTTGCCCGAACCGCCCGCCGAAGGCGCCGAGGCGCTGGTAAGGGCGGCTGTCGCCGCACCCATAGGGTCTCCGCGGCTTACCGAGCTGGCAAGGGGAAAGCGAAACATCGTTATCATAATCAGCGACCATACGCGGCCTGTTCCGAGCCGTGTGATACTGCCGGCAATGCTGGAGGAGGTACGCAAAGCCAGCCCCGATGCCGACGTGACGCTGCTGGTCGCTACCGGCTGCCACAGGGGCACGACGGACGGGGAACTGCGCGCCAAACTGGGCGACGAGATGTTTTCCCGCGAGCAGATCGTGGTCCATGACTGCGACGACAGGGCGAACCTGACTTTACTGGGCACTCTGCCTTCCGGACAGCCGCTTTTGGTCAACCGGATCGCGGCAGAGGCGGACCTGCTGCTGGCCGAGGGCTTTATCGAGCCGCACTTTTTCGCCGGGTTCTCGGGCGGACCCAAAAGCGTGCTGCCAGGCATAGCGGCCCGGGAGACCGTGGTGGGCAACCACTGCGCGGAATTCATAGACAGCCCTTATGCCCGCACCGGCGTACTTGAGGGCAATCCCATACATACGGATATGGAATGGGCTGCCCGGCGTGCCGGCCTCGCCTTTGTGGTCAATGTGATACTCGACCCGGAAAAGCGGGTCGTCGCGGCGTTCGCGGGGGATCCCATACAGGCGCATTTCGCGGGCTGCCGAATGCTGAAGGACAAGTGCTGCGTGTCCGCGGAACCTGCGAACATAGTTATCACCACCAACGGCGGGTATCCACTGGACCAGAACATATACCAGGCGGTCAAGGGCATGACGGCTGCCGAAGCTGTAGTGCGGCCGGGCGGAGTCATAATCATGCTGGCCAGCGCGGCGGACGGCTGCGGCGGGGAATCGTTTTTCAGGCAGATCACCGAAACGGATCCGGAATCCCAACTGGCGGCGTTCAGACGCCGGCCGCGGGGGGAGACGCAGCCGGACCAGTGGCAGACGCAGATCTTCCTGAGGATACTTTACCGGGCGCAGATAATACTGATATCGGACTGCCCGGACGATACGGTGCGCGCGCTGCGCATGTATCCCGCCCACGATGTGGCCGGCGCGCTGGCTCTGGCAGAGAGCCTGCTGGGCCGGC
>JAFZLE010000196.1 GCA_017551645.1 Clostridia bacterium
CAGGTACAGCCGGGCGATCTTTTCCGCCAGCGCGGGGTCGATGCCGTGCCTGCGCGCGATCTCGTCCACGCCGCGGCCTTTGGCGGTCTCCCTTACCACGGTCTCCACTAAAGCGGGCAGGTCGGCGCCGCCCTGCAGCGTCTTATCTTTGACGCAGCCGAGATCGATTTTGTTTGCGCTTAAGCCGTTTTCGTCCAGGGTGAGTATCGCCATGGTGATCGGCTGGTAAAAGCGGCGGGGACCGCAGGAGCCGGGGTTGAGCAAAAGGGCGGTCCTGCCGTTTCCCGTGTCCTCCCGCTCGCAGTAATAGGTGTGGGAATGCCCGAACACCACCAGGTCAAAGGGGGAGAGGTCCCGGGGCAGGTCCCGCTTTTTGTGGGTCATGAGCGTTTTAAGCCCGTTTAGCTCGAACTCCAGCGTGACGGGCAGGCCTTCCGCCCACTCCCGGTCGTTGTTGCCCCTGACCGCCCTGACCGGGGCGATGTTTTTGAGGCTGTCCAGTACAGCGGGGCTGCTTATGTCCCCCGCGTGGAGGATGAGGTCGCAGCCCTTAAGGTTTTCTGCAACCTCCGGGCGCAGCAGGTCGTGGGTGTCGGAAATGACGCCTATCTTCATTTTTTCTGCCTTTCGTCCGTGACAAAGTGCTTTACCGTGGGTTCGGGGTGTTTGAGCTCCGTCCTGAAAAACTCAGGGTACAGGGTGGTATCCTCGTCGGGGGACACCCATTTCAGGAACTCAGTGCTGCCGTCCTCGGTGAAGGAGGCGCCTTTGGGCTCGAAATCTTCCGGCACCCGCATGTAGAAGAAGAAGGATACCTCGTATATCAACTTGCCAAGGTTGGCCGGAGAATCGCCGTAAAAGTAGTTCTCGTGCACGAAGCCCAGGCGCTCGATTTCCATTCTGGCGCCCGTTTCCTCCAGCACTTCCCGCTTCACGGCTTCCTCCGCGGTCTCGCCGAACTTGAGGCGCCCGCCCACGGAGTACAGGTAATCGCTGCGGCGGTTGCCCACCATGAGGAACCTGCCGTTTTTGAGTATTATGGCGCCTACCCGTATGTTTATGATCCCATCGCCGCAGGGGACGGTCATGTCAACGCCCATAGTGTTCCTCCGGAGTGCTTAGTTCCCGGCGTCAGGCCAGCTGTCCGGGCAGTTTGAGCTTTTGTTTGGGCGGGAAGCGTTTGTCGAATTCCTCCGCCGCGGCTTCGTCCACGTAATAGCCGCTTGGCGTCTGGTACACGCCCGTGACGCCGTCCAGGTACCCGGGGATCAGCTCCCTGCACAGGAAGAAGGAGTCGTCCGCGCCTTCGGGCAGGTCGTGGTAGCGGATGGAGAAATTTCTCGCGTAGTCGAAGCCGCTTTTGCCGTAGAACAGTATATTGCCCTCAAACAGCACCGCGCCGTAGCCCAGGCGCGCGGCCTTTTCCAGGGAATGGTCCAGCAGTATCTTGCCGTAGCCCCGGCGTTTAAGGTCCTGCCTGACGCAGATGGGCCCCATGGTCAGCACGGGCAGGTCGCCGCCGCCGTCCAGGTTTATAACGGTTTTCATGAACATGTTCTGGCCTATCAGCTGCCCGTCTTTTTCCATAACGAAGTCCAGCTCGGGGATGAAGGCGGGGTCGGACCTGAGCACATGTATGACGTAGTGCTCCAGGCAGCCCGGGCGGTACACGTTCCAGAAGGACTCGCGGATCATGTTCTCGACTTCGGCGTAGTCCCCGGGCGTTTCAAGGCGGATGACGAGGTTTTCGTTTTGATCCATTTTTACAGACTTCCTTTTTTTTATTTGCCGTGTGATTAGTATCATACAAAACCGCGGGTTTGTCAAGCAGAACGGCGGGCAAAAAAACGCCGCCGTGCTTGCCGGCGGCGGGGTCGGTTATTTTTCCCTTCTTTTTACGGGCACCCAGACGGCGCTGCGGTAGTCCGGGTCGGTCATCTCCCCGTTCACGCAGTCGTACCACTCCACGGTGGCGCTGCCGCGCAGCTCAAAGTCCGGGTTGCCGGGCAGCCATTCGCTGAAAACGCGGGTGTTCACGCTCTGGATCGTGCGGGGGTTGGGGCCCACGCAGTCGAACACCGCCCACTCGCCCCGGGGGAACTCGTAGAGCACCATGCCCTCGGGCACGGGGCCGCCCGTGTACCTGCCCGCGATAAGGTAGCGGAAACTGTCGTCCCCCAGGTCGTCTATGCACACGCCGTACTCGCCTATGCAGTTGTCCACCAGCGCCTGCTCGTAGGGGTTGGAAGGAGGATTGCCCGCGTACACGCTGTTTGCGTATTTTTCGCAGATCTCTGTCCAGAACTTGGGTATCTCCTCGTAAGGCTTCTCGTTGGAAAACACCTTCTGGAAGCCGATGAGTTTGAAGGGGAACATGGGTGTGATATGATAGTCCATCTGGCTGCCTCCCTGTATGGAAATGCTTATCGTCAGGGGAAGGAAAACGTTGACGGCGGCGCCCTCCCGCGCCTGGGAGGGGGTCACCCCGTGAAAGCGGGTGAACGCCTTGGTAAAGCTTTCCGGCGTCTCGTAGCCGTACTTGAAGGCGAGGTCGATAACTTTCGCGTCCGTGTCCTTAAGTTCCAGCGCCGCAAGGTACAGGCGGCGGTTCCTCATGTACTCGCCTATGCCGCAGCCCGTCATAAGGGAAAAGCCCCGCTGGAGGAAGAAGGGTGAAAGGTACACCTGTTTCGCCACGTCCCTGACGCTTACGGCGTCCGTAAGGTGGGCTTCCATAAAGTCTATCGCCGCGCGGATGCTGCTTAGCCATTCCATAGCCGTCCCGTCCTTTCCTGACGGTAAGAGTATAGCAGTTCAGGGCGGGCGCGTCCTGTCATTTCGTGCCCGTTTCTGTCGGGGTCACCTGTAGATATATATGCGGGAATCGCGGTCCTCGCCCTCGCCCCGGGCGCCGCACAGGTATTCCCAGCCGTACCTTTCGTAAAAGCCCGTGTGGTCGGTAAGCAGATATACGGGGGATATGCCCTTGGCGCGCAGGTCCTCCGCCGCGAAAACAAGCAGCTTTCCCGCTATGCCTTTTCCCCGGAACGCTTCCTCCGTGTACACGGCGCAGATGTTGGGGGAAAGGTCTTTGCGGTCGTGAAAATCGTTGTCGATGACGCCCAGCCCGCCTATTATGTCATCGCCGTTCAGGCACAGGTACCAGCCGTATTCGGTCTGCCCTTCAAGGTACGCATTCATGCAGTCCAGGTACGCCTGCTTGGGCACGCCCCACTTTGAGCGGAACCATTCCGCCGCCGCTTCAGCCAGTTCGGGGCGCTGCCGCAGGGTGATATAAGCAAGTCCGTCCGTCATACGCTTTGGTTGACGATCCGGGCGTACACTTCCTCGGGTATCATGGGGGAGGTGATCTCCTGCAAGAGATATGGGTCTATGCTGCCCGTTTCGGCGTACTGCCTGCCCGCCTCGCGCACTTTTTCGAGCCGGGGAAGGGTGACCGAATTCGCTTCCGGGGCGGCGAACATGGGGCTTTCCGGCACGGTGATAACGGTGCGCTGGGAGGGGAAGCACAGCTCGAACTGCCTTACAGCGGGCTCGAAATTGTGTTTGCTGTTGGGGAAGCCGCAGCCGCACACCATAAGGTATTTAAGCTTGGAAAAGTCCGCCTGCTCCACGTGTTCGTACCTGTCGCCCACCTTGCGCATCGCCATGGAGGAAAGCGGCAGCGTGCGGTCCAGCAGCGCCTTTAGGGAAGCGGGCATGCCGTAGCAGTACAGGGGGAAGCTCCACACCAGCAGGTCGCTTGAAAGTATCTCTTCCAGTATGCCCTTCATGTCGTCGTCATGCACGCAGGCGCCGCCGTTCCTCATGCAGGAAAAGCAGCCCGTGCAGTATTCTATATGGCTGTCCGCGGTGTGGATGACGTGTATGTCCTGGGGCGCCGCGTCTTTCATGCCGTCCAGGAACGCGCGGGTGATGTGCATGGTGTCGCTTTTGTCCCGTTTGGGGCTGCCGTTAAGTACCAGTATCTTCATGCTTTTTGTTCCCACTCCTGTTTTGTTATGGAATAATACGTGAGGTCGCGGGGCACGTCCAGGTAGACCAGCTCTTTCGGGGAGAAATGCGAATAGCGCATGCCGTTTTTTTCCATCACCCGCCGTGACGCCGTGTTGCCGGTAAAAAAGGAGGCGCGCACGC
>JAFZLE010000197.1 GCA_017551645.1 Clostridia bacterium
GTAAGCGACACCGCCTCCGCGATAAGGAATGAGAACCACAGCGCGTCCAGCCCGAACAGCCTGCCCAGCAGCCACGCGGCGGGCAGCAGCGCCAGCAGCTGGCGGCACACGGAGATTATCATGGAATGGGCGGGATTGCCCACCGCCTGGAACACTGAACCCATTATTATGCAGAAGCCCGCCACCGGGAAGTGTACGGCGATTATCCTTAAGCCCCGGGTGCCCAGCTTCATCATTTCCTCCCCCGCGTTGAACAGGTTCAGCAGCGTGCCGGGCATGGTCTCGAACACTATCATGCCTGCGCTCATAATGGCGACGGAAATGTAGACGCTCAGCCTGACCGTAGCCCACACGCGCTGCTTCTGCCTGGCGCCGTAGTTGTAGGAGATGATGGGCACCATGCCGTTGTTAAGGCCGAACACGGGCATGAATATGAAGGACTGCAGTTTGTAGTACACGCCGAAGAACGCCGTAGCTGCGGTGGTGAAGCCGATAAGGATCAGGTTCATCAGGTAGTTCATGGCCGAGCCCACGCACTGCATTATTATCGATGGCAGGCCGATCCTGTAGATCTCTTTCACCGTCTGGGTATGCCACCTGAGTTTCTTTATGTGTATGCGCACCTCTTTGACCTGGAAGGACACGAACAGGATAGCCATTATCCCCGCCACGAACTGGCCGATGACCGTGGCTACCGCTGCGCCCGCGACTTCCAGAGAAGGTATGCCCAGCCAGTCCACACCGAATATGAACACCGGGTCCAGCAGGATGTTCGTCACCGCGCCGGACATCTGGCACAGCATGGCGATGCGGCTGCGCCCCGTGGCGGTGAGCATCCTCTCAAACGTGGCCTGCAGGAAGAAACCCATCGACAGACTAAGGCATATGGTGCAGTAACTGGTGCCGTAGGAGATGATCTTGTTTATGCGGGCGACTTCCGTTTCCCTCTCCAGTTCGTCCGCTATCGCCAGGGCGTTGTTCATGGCGGGCCCGTTTATGGAACGGAAGTAGAAATTGGAGAACGTCAGACCTATCACAGCGAACACCAGCGAAGTGATTATGGATAAAAACAGGCCCGTGTTTGCGCTGCGCTCCGCTTCGTAGGGCATTTTCGCGCCCAGGTAGCGGCTGAGCATCGCGTTTGTGCCTACCGCCGTGCCGATGCCTATGCCTATCATAAGCGTCTGCAGGGGGAAGGACAGGGATACCGCGTTAAGCGCCTCCTCGCTGGACGCCAGTCGGGACACGTACAGGCTGTCCACCACGTTGTACAGCGCCTGCACCAGCATGGACAGCATCATGGGCAGCGCGGTGGATATCAGCAGCGGTCGGATGGGCATCGTGCCCATCTTCTCGTCGTGGGAAAGAGTCTTGGCGGGATTCTTCTGCATTTCGGCCTCCAATGGAGAAATAGACGAATAGCATTTTACACCCCCGATATTATCTTTATGCGAAAAGAATATTAGCTTTTAGTGAGAAATGGGCGTTTGTGCCGGCGCGGCGCGCCCTTTGCGTACGCCGAAAGCCTGCCGCTCGGATCACCTCAGCCGCTCAAACACGTTCTTTATATCCTGCGGGCTCAGACGCTCCCCCATCCCCTGCGCCAGTTCCGCCAGGCAGTCACAGTCGCAGGCGTCAAGCATATGGCGCAGGTTTGCGTCGCTCGCTTTGCCCGAGACCAGCGTCCACAATTCCATAAGCTCGTCGTCCTCCCAGGCGTCGATCAGACGGTCTATCATTTCGCCGTCCAGCAGCGGATATATCACTTTCGTAAGCTCCGCGAGCTCGTCCTCGTCGCAGGCGTGTATAAGACGGGCGACATTTTCGCCGTCCAGGCGGTCTTTCAGCGAATAGGCAAGTTTAGGTATCTGATCCTCGTCGCAGGCGTCGATCAGACGGTCTATCTGCTCGCTGTCCACCATGTCCCTGATCTCGTCCGCCAGGCCTGGCACGACGTCCTCATCGCAGGAGTCGATAAGCTTGGTCACCAGCCTGCGGGACAGGCGGTGCTTTATCTCATGCGCCAGCCGGGGTATCTCTTCATCGTCGCAGGCGTCGATCAGTTCCCCGCACAGCCTGTCATCCAGGCGGTCAGCGAACATTTTCGCCAGCCGCGGAATGTCCTCATCGTCCGCGTTCTGTATCAGCGTCTCGACGTCTTTATCGGTAAAGCTCTGCGTTTCGCCGCTTTCATAAGCCGGCTTCTCTTCCCCGAACATGCGCCTTATATCGCTGAGCTTTTCCTTGAGCCGGTCAAACAGCCTGCCCGCGGACTTGCCCGCCATGAACGGCGCCAGCGCGATCATCCGCCTTTCGTCACCTTCATCCTCGGACTTGGCCGCGATCTCTTCCAGCACGTCCCCGTCCAGGAAAGGCGCCAGCGCGGCCAGTGTATGGGTGGGCAGCGCGCCTTCGTTTACGCGCACTATCTCTCCCAGCACTTTGGACGACACGAAGGGCGCCAGCGCCACCAGCGACCTTAAGTCCGACGTGGACGCCAGTTCCCGCGCAGCTTTGTCCAGGGTCTCCTGGTCCATGAACGGCGCCAGCTTGAGCAGCGACGCCAGGTCACGCCCCGATTTTTTGCTTTCCTGTTCCTGCTCTTCTTCGTGCGGCTGTTCCGCTTCATCTTTGGTCGGCTGTTCCGCTTCATCTATGGGCGGCTGCCCGGGCCCGGCAGCAGGCGCTTCCGCGGCAGCCTCTTCTTTATGCTCCGGCGTTCGTATCGCCGGTACGGGCGGTTCCGAAAGCGGCTGCGGCGCATAAGACGCGTCTCCCGAAAGGATGTGGTCCACGGTGGTATTGAGGGCGTTGGCCAGATCCCTTAGCTTGCCTATGTCCGGCATGCTCGCCCCCCGCTCCCAGGAGGAGACCGCCTGATAGCTTATGCCCAGCCTTTGCGCCAGACCCGCCTGCGTGTAGCCTGCCTGCTTCCTTAATCGGCTGATCAGCGCGCCGCATTTTTCCATGTCAAAGCCCATGTTGTTTTCCATACTATTACCTCCTCAGTTCCGGCCCGAAAAGAGGCCCGCGATGTACAGTGCCGCCAGTTTGAGCTTCCCTGTCAGTCCGTTTCGCCTCTGCCGCCGCTCGGGCAGAAGGCTGTACTCTTTTTCTATCCGCGCGGACAGCTCTTCGAGCCTGTCCAGCCTCCACCTTGTTTCAAGCGATAATTCGTCCCATTTTTCCCAGCTGTCGTTTGACATTGCTTCTCGCCTCCCTTGCCGGATCATGGCCTGATTTTACGGCGGAAGGGGCAAAAAAGCAATCAAATGGCCTTCGAAATCGCTAAAACTGCCTTTGCACGGCTAAACTCAAACAGTGTTTGAGTTCTCTCAGGCCTCAATCGCAACGAAAATGACCGCCCGGCTCGGGCGGTCATTTTGCTTTACGGCTTATTCCTCAGCGGGAGCCTCGGCTTCGGGAGCTTCCTCGGCTTCGGGAGCGGCTTCCTCGGCGGGAGCTTCGGCTTCCTGGGCGTACTCGTCGATGGCGTACTCGTCGGAGATGTCCTCGGTCTCCGCCATGGCCTCGTCCTCCAGGGCCGCGCGCACAGACAGGCTGATGCGTTTACGCTCGGGATCCACGTCCAGCACCTTCACGCGGACGATGTCGCCCACGTTCAGTGCGTCTTCCACCTTGTTGACCCTCTGGGTGGAGCACTGGGAAATGTGCACCAGGCCGTCCAGGCCGCTCTCCAGCTCCACAAAGGCGCCGAAGGGCTGGATCCTGACCACTTTGCCTTCCACGATGCTGCCTACAGGGTACTTCTCTTCAGCCACGGTCCAGGGCTTGGGCAGGGTGGCCTTGCGGGACAGGGATACCCTTTCCTTCTCGGGATCCAGGTCCAGTATCTTGACTTCGATCTCATCGCCCACGCTCACCGCGTCGGAGGGATGAGCCACACGGCCCCAGGACAGGTTGGTCACATGTACCAGGCCGTCTACGCCGCCAACGTCCACAAACGCGCCGAAATCGGTGAGCCTGCGTACGATGCCCTTTACCACGGCGTCCTTCTCCAGCTTGCTCCAGATCTCCTGCTTGCGGGCAGCAGCTTCTTCCTTGAGCACAGCCTTGCGGGAAGCTACGATGCGCTTCTTGCTCTTGTCCAGCTCTATGATCTTGAGCTTCATGGGCTTGCCCACGAACTGCTCGATCTTGTCTACATAGTGATTGGCCAGCTGGCTGGCGGGAACGAAGGTGCGTACACCGCCGATGTCGCACAGCAGGCCGCCCTTGGTGGCTTCCTTGCCTTCGGCTTCAACGTATTCGCCGTTCTCGTACTTGGCTACGATCTCGTCCCACAGCTTACGGTTGATGATGTTCTTCTGGCTGAGCAGCACGTAGTTGCCGTTGCCGTCGTTGAGCTTCACAACCTCGGCCTCTATCTCGTCGCCCACCTTGACATCGCTATCACTCAGATCGTCAGTCTTGATCTGACCGTCCATCTTGTAGCCGGGCAGCTCTACGTTCACACCCTCATCGGTGATCTGCAGCACCTTCACGGTCACGACCTGACCGGGACGATACTTCTGTAAGGACTCATCCACCTGGGATGCGAAGTCCGCTTCAGGCGCGGCCTGAGGCGCGTTGGCTTCCTGCTGAACAGGAACGTTGTTCTCGATGTCGTTCATGCGTGTAAAAACCTCCTCATATTTACGGCAGGGCGTTGACGCGCCTGCAGTAATACCTATATTCAAACCGGGCGTTACCTCTATCCCGTCCAGATCCTCCGCTCCGGAAACCAGATAAGTTTTCGGGCAGATCTCCTTACAGATCTCGAATAACCGCCGAGTGTTTGCACTCATCGTGTCGCCCACCACCAGCATAAGCTCGCTTTGGGCGGCTAAGGACCGCGCTTCCGCCTGTCTTTCCTCAGTAGCCCGGCAGACGGTGTTTTTTACGTCAAGCCCGGGTATTTTTGCTTTCAGGACCGCGGCTATGGCGTTGAACTCCTCGCTTCCCAGGGTGGTCTGGCTTACCAGCAGGGCGTTTTCCATGCCCGGAAGCGCCTGGGCTTCCCCGGCGCTTGCCACCACGTAAGCGTCTCCCGCCCGGGATACTATGCCTTTCACTTCGGGGTGTGACGCCTGCCCCGCCACTATGACGGCGCAGCCCTCGTCTTTCGCCTTCTCCACCATTTTGTGGATGGCGGCGACGTAGGGACAGGTGGCGTCGATCACCAGACAGCGCGCTTCGGCCAGCAGGTATTCCTGCAAGGTGACCCCGTGGGAGCGGATTATCAGCCTGCCGCCTTCGGGGACGTCGCGGGGCGTTTCCACTGCCCTTATGCCCGCCTTTTCCAGGTCTCTGACCGCGTCCGTGTTGTGTATCAGCGGACCCAGCGAACACGCGGGAGCGGCCTTGAACGCCATGTCCATGGCGCGTTTTACGCCGAAACACCAGCCCGCGGAAACCGCAACCCTTACAGGCATCTTTCATGCCCTTTCAGAAAGACATTTTTAGCATAATTTATTTCTCTACGGCTATTTTCGATTCCTGCAATAAAAAACGGATTAATCATAATTTAACATCGTTTTCGTGGGATTGCGCCGTGATCGGCAGGATGGTATAATGTACTTACTTCTGCCGCAGGCGATGTATCTCGCCGGGGCATACTTTTGGGAGGCAGCCGTTGGATAATCTGTTCGTTTACTCTTCTCCCCTGGGCAGGATACTGCTCGCGGGCGGGCGCACAGCGCTTACCGGGCTTTGGTTCGAGGGACAAAAACACTGCCCTCCACCGCTGAATACCATGCCCGTGACCGCGGCTCCCGGCCCGGTCAGATCCGCCGTCAGGTGGCTGGACATATACTTTTCCGGAAATACGCCGGACACCGCGCCTCCCCTTGCCCCTGCCGGCACTCCGTTCCAACTCACTGTCTGGGAAACGCTCAAAACGATACCTTACGGCGAGACCGTTACCTACGGCGAGCTGGCGCGCAGGCTGGCGCTCAGCACCGGCAGGCCCGTTTCCGCGAGAGCCGTGGGCGGGGCGGTGGGGCGCAACCCCATATCGATAATCATACCCTGCCACCGGGTCGTTGGCGCCGGCGGCAGACTGACCGGCTACGCGGGCGGGACCCGGCGCAAGCTTTGGCTGCTGGAACTGGAAAAAAACCGGTAAGCGCCGCGCAAATAAAATAAGATGGAGGGATCTACCCTCCATCTTATTTTTTGTTTTTATCAGCCGATGCTCTGGATCAGCTGGTCCAGGATCGCTTCGATAGCCTCAACGGGCAGCTCGGCGCCGCTGATGTGGGCCGCGGGCTCGAGGATGGGCTCATAGCCCAGCTTCAGCCTGAAGATATCCGCCTGGTAGGCGCCCATCTTCTGGCACACATAAGCTTCGCCCTTATAGGCAGAGCCGTCCATCAGGTACTTGACGCCGGCCACGTACTCCATGCCGGCCAGGTTGGCGAACGCTTCATAGCCGGTCTGGCCTTCTTCGTCCGCGATCTGCCTGATGCCCAGCACGTAGGTCATGGTCTGGCCGTTGGAGGTGACTTCGATGTACCAGGTGAGTCCGGTCTCGGTGAGCTGGGCGGTGCGCACGATGGAAGTGCCGTCGTACAGGTTCACCTTGAGTTCGCCCATCAGCAGGCTGTAGGGCAGACCCATTCTCATGTCGATAGCCAGAGAGGCGTTAGCCAGCTCCATGCCGTTCGCGGTCAGAGCCAGGCGGTAGACGCTGTCCTCGCCCATTTCGCCAGTCAGCGCGTAGGTCACGCCGCCGTAAGTCAGGGCAGCATCCAGCTTCATGGTGGCCAGGTCAAGCGCCGCGTCCAGAGTGTAGACCGGGTACTCGCCGTTGCTGTTCCAGTTGGTCAGGTGAGAATGCAGCTTGATCTCATTGCCTATGGTCACGGTCACGTTGAGCGCGTCCTCGTGCAGCTCCTCATTGTCTCTCACGTCAACGGTGAGTTTGAGCTCCACGCCTTCGGCGGTCTGCTCGGTGGTGCCGTAAATGCTCAGGTCAGCGACGGTATTCCCTCTGGTCTTGACCTCCATGTTCGCTTTGAGCCACTCGGTGCTCATGAGGTCCACATAGCCCCAAGCGTTGACTTCCTGAGTCTTCTCGTTCCTTATGATGTTCTCGTCGATCACGTCTACGCTGAAATAGCCCTTGTAGTTCTCAATGTCCATCTGGACGAGCACGCTCACCTCATTGGACATATATCCGCGGGTGATCTGCTTAAGCTTGTAACTGACTTCGATTTCACTGCCGTCCACTTCCGCGCTGTACACATAGTTCAGAGTGGGGGTGTTGAACTCGATGCTGATGTTGCCGTTGGACTCCACGTCCAGGCTGAAGTAAGCCAGTTCCTGCTCATCCTGAGTCGCCTTGCCGTAAGCGCTGAGCTCATCGCCGTCGAAATCCACGTCGAACACGACGTTCACGCCTTCGATGACGGCATTGAAGCGGCACCAGAAGGTGGAATCGTTGTTGATCTCCACATACAGGTCAAACTCCACGCCCAGGTCGTCCGGAATGGCCTGCGCGATCTGCGCAACCATAGCCTGCTCGTTGGCTCCGCCCTCGCTCAGGCCGATAATGCTCCACAGCTTGGTGCCGGACAGCGCCGCGAACAGATTGCTGTCGTTGGCGGCGGCAGCCAGGTAATCCTTAAGGAAGGCAGGGAGATTCTTGTTGGTGATGTTGATGACGATGCCCGTTTCGGTCTGTCCGAAGAGGCCGTTCTCCATGGCGAACTGTATGAGCTTCATCAGCTCGCTCTGGGCGACCTGGGAAAGCACGCCCATATCCTGCTGATATTCGCCGCTGGACACATAGTTCACCAGCGCGACTATGGTCTGCATGTTCTCCTCACCCAGGTACTTCGCGCCCGTGTTGTACAGCGCGTTGCCCAGGTTCTCCGCGGTGATCTCGTACGCCTCGTCACCGGAAGCGATAACGATGGAAGAAGCGCCGACCTGGGCCAGCACGTTCAGCACGTTGCCCATGATGTTGCCGTCCACGCCAAGCTGGAGGCAGCCGTCCTCATCGTTATTCCAGGTGGCAACGATGTCCGCCAGGCTGTCGCCCTTATAGGTCGCCTTCGCGGTTATTTTGCCGCCTTCTGCCACGCCCACCATGCCAAGCAGCATGCACAGGCTCAGCAGCACAGCCAATAACTTTTTCATATATTCTCCTCCTTGCGGTAAAATCGCAGTATAATTATATCATGTACCGCCCCAAAAATAAATAGCCTTTGGGTTGAGTTTGTATGAAATACGCCTTCCGCCGGCTTTGCGGCAGATCTCGGCATAGTTTACGCCGCATCGGCCTCAGCCGCCCCGCCTTATCTCTTCCGCCATCTCGCTCAGCCGCCTGAGGCGTTTGTTCACGCCGCTTTTGGCCAGAGGAGGATCGCACATCTCGCCCATCTCGCTTAAACTCGCCTCCGGGTTTTCAAGGCGTATGGACGCGATCTCCAGCGCCCAGTCGGGCAGCTTGTCCCGCCCCAGCGTGCTCAGCAGCAGGCGTATATCCTCCGTCTGCCTGGCAGCGGATGCGGCGGAGCGGGCGATGTTGCCGCTGTCGCAGTTGGTAAGGCGGTTGGCGCGGTTTTTGATGTCCCGCATTATCCGCGCGTTTTCCAACCTGAGCCGGGCACCGCCCGCGCCGACCAGCGCGAAAAAGTCACCCACGCTCTCCGCTTCCTTTACGTAGACCACGAACCGCTGCCTGCGGCGGGACACTCCCGCCTTTATGCCCGCCTGCGCGCAGATGCCGCTTATGGCCAGCGCCATTTCCTCCCCCGCCGTAGTCAGGCTGACGGAGTATTCCTTGTCCGGGTCAGACGCCTGCCCCGTCACCAGGAACGCGCTTTTCAGGAACGCGGCGCGGCAGCACTCGTTATTGATTATGTCCGGATGCAC
>JAFZLE010000198.1 GCA_017551645.1 Clostridia bacterium
CGCCCAGTTTTGCAAAAGAGCGCTGCCCGGAATCCGTAAGCGTTCCCCACATGACTATGGTCAGCACGGTGAAAGCCAGCAGGATGACCGCCACAGTCGTGCGTATATGCTTAAGGCTGAACATGCTGTCCACAAGCTTCTTCGGCTTGCTTCTCTGCGGCGCTTTTGCGGTTCGGACATACGCAGGCCGGGAAGTTGATGAAGTCCGTTTTGCGGCCATTGCCCGTCTGCCGGCGGCTACGTTCCTGCCGGGTTTGCCGATGTTCGCGCGGGCGACGGAATGTGTTTTTCCGGATGTCGCCGCTTTTGTCTTTGCCTGATTGTATGCTTTTATCTGAGGTCTTTTGGTTTTACCGTTGGTATGGGTTTTTGATGTTGTTTTCGCAGACTGTTTTGTATTGATCTTTTTGGGCTTTTCGCGCCAATTTTTCAACGACGTTTTTATCGCTTTGTATATGCCCGCTGCTATGTTTTTTACAGTCTGCCACAGTATCAGCGAAACCGCGCAGAGCCTGTCCCAGAAAGAAAGGATGCCCTGTTTAAAGCCCTGCTTAAAGCGCAGAAAAGCGTCGCGGTTTTTCTGCCTTTTTTTGCGTTTTATGCTCTTTTTCAGCTTTATAAGCTCATTCAGCTGCTTTGCGGTAACAAGGCGTGTCGAACAAGCCGGGCACCTTTTTTCACCCGGTCTGGCCTTTCTGCCGCACTTTACACAGTACACCGTCTGCCGCTCCCGAACTTATTCCCCGCCCTTAAGCGCTTCGTAATACTCGTCTCCGGCAAATTCCCTGTCCGGGCATTCGCCACCCAGTTTCTCTATTGCGTTCCTGAGTTCCAGATAATCAAGGTAGTTTATATCCCTGTGGGTCACAGCATCGATCAGGGTGTCTACCGCCCTTTCATCCCCCTGCTTCGCCAGCAGCGAGGCGTACAGCGCCGTTTTGCCTTCTTCCTGTTCAAACGCGCTCATAAGGGCGTCAAATACCTTTTCGTCCGCGCTTTCACCCGCCAGCAGGTCGAGATACGCCTCCTTTGCGCTCGGATTCACTTCGTCAAGGCGCTCGATCAGCCTGTCCGCGCAATCCGTCAGGCGCGGTCTCAGCAGTTCCGAGGCGGCGTCGGCTATCTCGTCTTCCTCTGCCCTGGAATCTATAAGCCTCAGGCACAGATTGATGGTTTCCTCCCCTGTCTCGATCTCTTTAAGCAGGTTTATCGCCATCATCCGCACCGAAGGGCTGTAATCCTCGTTGGACGCGGTGTACAAAAGCGGTTTTAAGCTTTCCTCGCCCAGGTCGCTTATTCTGTCCAGCAGTTGATCCGGAACAGGCACTTCCGCTTCGTCATACAGGCGCATCCACTTTACAAGTTCAGGCGCGTTGTCATAGTTTGAGAAGTATAGTCCGGGAGTCGATCCGCCCAGGAACGCAGCCGGAGTGTTGAGCCATTTCACATAGACGTCCGGCATGGCGTCTTCCATTTGTTCGTACGTTTTGAATTTGCCCTTGTTCATGGCGATCCACTTGTCAAGATACGCCTTGAAATTCGCGTCAAAATCAAGTATCTCGTACATCTTATTCTCCTCTCAGGCCGGAATCTTTCGCGATCTTTACGGCTCTTGCCACGCTTCTTACGGGGGCGTTAAAATCCGACATTATCGTTTTGGGTGTAATGTTCGGCTGAAGTTTTTCACAGTACATGGCGACAATCGCAGCCTGTGCGGTATCCGTATGGAACATGCACATATTCCGAAGATACTTATTCCTCATGAACACCCGCATCGTCTCGGCGAGCTCAGCCTCCAGAAAACCGCCCGCGATATCCCTCAGATAGTCACAAATGCCTGCCGCAAAGCTCCTTTGCCACGCCAGCCTTTCAAGCGCGAGTTCGTCAAGGCCGGGCATGAGCGAAAATCTGAGGAACGGGTATTTCATTGAGTAACTGTTGGCCGGAATATGTAAGCGTTCCATACCTCCGCAAACCAGCAGATCGATCCTGAGCGGCAGTATCTGCCGGAACTTTCTGAGTTTATCGTCCGTGGAAAGCTCAAGTATCCTGTCTATCTTCTGCCTGTACTTTAAATACATCCCGCCGTGGCAAACGGAATAGATGAACCGCTTTTCAGCGGGATCAGGCTGCTTCTTTTCATGCAAAACCGTCTCTGAAATGGCATCTATCTCCCGGGAGATACCTGCTTCATATTCCGCGGGCAGCATCGTCCCGCTTAAATGTATCTGCACAGAGTCACTGTACATTCTGTAACCTGAAATGAACTTACCGGCGGCAATATCGTAAGGATCGGCGTCCAGTATCTTTTTCCAGCCCTCGGTCACCTTATCCGGTGACAGACCGCAGGCGAGCGCTGAAGCGCTCACTGCATGCAGCAGCATCCTGTCAGGCAGATTCGCGGCCGCTTCTCTGAGCGCGCGGTACACCGTCTGATTGGAACTGTATCTGTCCAGCCAATACAATACGTCCTTATCTCTCAGCACGCGTATGCCCGGTCTTATGATTTCGGATGCCGATACATTGGAAGCGCCGTGCCTGCTGCGATATTCTTTACGCTCCGTGTGCCTTTGAGCGGCGTTTCGCCATCCAAAGCACTTGCCGTAGAAATCAGCCAGCCTGTGCAAGGCTGCGCCTCCGCCCCTCACCAGCGGCAGCAGGTCCAGTATCCTCTGAGCGTCCCTCTTCCTGCCCTGAGCGCAAAGGCTGAATCCTATCGCGCACAGGCACTCAGGCTCCGGGCAGCCTTTCAGCATGGCTTCGGTTATGTATCTGCCCGCAAGGCTTGTGAAACCCAGGCGTGACGCTGTAAGAGAGGCGTGCATGAACATCTCCGCGGAAGCATCACTGTTCTCAAATGCCTTGCGGTACAGCTTCAGCGCGTCAAACAACTCGCCCTTTTTCTCGTTATCCAGCGCGCGCCTGAGATAGTATTCGCATGTACGTTTGATATCAACTGGTTCTTTGCTCATTATCCCCGTTTTTGATCTTATCTATCAAACGGATCAGTTCGCTCTCGGAAAAGGTGCGTTTGGTATTGCAGAAATTACAGTGCATTTCCGCACCGTGGCGTTCGTTGAGCAGATCCGTCAATTCTTTTTCGCCCAATAGCATCAACGCACGTTCCATGCGCTCCTTTGAACAGTCGCAGCGATACCTTACGGGCAGCTTGTCAAGCACCTCAGGCTCCAGATGGCTCAGCAGCTGCTCGAGTGTGCCGTCAAGACCGTCTTTAAGCAGGCTTTTTGATATGTCCATGAACATGCCCGCGCTGTTTTCTACGGACGCGATGGCCGCTGATGACGCGCCTGGCAGCATCTGTATGACCAATGCGCCCGCACTCAGCACTTTTTCAGCCACCAGCACGCCTACGCTCACAAGGGATGGAGTCTGCTCAGACGACGTAAAATACAGCGCGAAGTCCTCCCCTATCTCACCGCTCACCAGAGGTGTCTGCCCCACGTAAGGCTCGCGCATATTCAGGTCTTTGATGACCGTAAGCATGCCCTCTTTACCTACATACGCGCCTACGTCGAGTTTTTCTCCCCTGCGCGGCACGTCTTCGAAAGGATGGGCGACAAATCCCTTTACGCTGGCGTCACTCTTTCCCACGGTCATTATGAGCCCGCCGGGTCCCTTTCCGTCAATCCTGCAGGTCACGCTTTCTTTTTCGCCTTTGAGCATGGCGCCCATTATCGAGGTAACGGAAAGCGTCCTGCCCAGGGCAGCCGTAGCGGTCTTGGACAGGGAGTGGATACGCCTTGCCTGCTCAACCATTTGCGTGGATTCGAGCAAAAACGCCCTCGCTTCCCCGCCAAGCAGCGTGAGCCTGTACATATTGTTGAGCCTTAAATAGTCTTTTTGCATTTTATCTCCGTTTTACGGCCTCTTACAGCACACGAATACCCTGTCTCCGCCAAAGCCCCTGAGATCCTGCTGCTCGGCTGATATATCGGTAAAGCCCGCCTGTTCTAAAAGTGTGACGACTTCATCTGTTTGCCATATCCGCTGCACGTGGGTCTCCTCAAACCTTTCGTACAGCCCGTTTTCGCGCTTTAAGAACGCGCACATATC
>JAFZLE010000199.1 GCA_017551645.1 Clostridia bacterium
AGGAGCAGGCGCCGTCTTGGGTTCCGCCGGCTTATCCTCGGCCTTCGGGGCGGGCGCCGCCTCGGGCGCGGGCGCGTTAACGGCGGGCTGCTCCTGGGGCTTGGGGAAGGTGAACTCGGGGGAAACGTAAAGCAGCACTTCCTGCCCGTCCCTGTCCGCCTTTACCGCCGCGTCCGCGGGCAGGTCCAGCTTTTCGGCCGCCTCGTCCGGGGAGAACGTCCATTCGCCGCCCTCCCTGCCCTCTTCGGCCAGGAACGGGCCCGTCAGCCTGTCGCCTTCCTTAAACAGCACCCGGGAGGTGTACACCTTTCCGCCCGCTGCGGAAGCGGGCTCAAGCACCTGCATGAGTCTGCGATCCCCGCAGGCGCCTATCACGTCGGAATACACGATAAAGCGGTTGCTTTCGCCGTTTTCGGCGCCGTAGTTCTTGTTGGGGCGGATCTTCTCGGACTCGCCGGGGAAGCGGCTCAGGTCCATCAGGCAGTAGCCGCCCAGGCCCCGCATGCGGTTTTTGAACCTGAGCGCCTCGTTTTTGTCGGGTACCACGCGTATGAACCCGTCGTCGGGGAACTGTTCCTTTGTTTCACCGGCGTCCAGAAAGCCCGCGCCGTCGTTTACCAGCACGGGACGGAGCCGGAAATAGGCGCGCTGGGGATTGTCTTCCTCCAGCTGGCATATGGCGATCTTTCCGGGGAGCGTCATAGATTTCCTCCTGATTTTGCCGCGGTGTTTGTTTTATTTGATGAGCGGCCTCTTCCATTATAGTTGCAGCCCGCAACCGCGTCAAATGATAAATTTCTACAAATGTAAAAAAAACCGCCGTTTCGGGTAGCATTTTTTAGAAACTTAATGTATAATTAAAGTGAAGTAATCCCCTTTATAAAGAGGAGGTATGCGTATATGAGAACCAAACAGGTAGTGGCCATGCTTCTGGCGGGCGGACAGGGCTCGCGCCTGGGTCTGCTGACCCGCGTGACCGCCAAGCCCGCGGTGCCCTTCGGCGGCCGCTACAGGATAATCGACTTCCCGCTTTCCAACTGCGCAAATTCCGGCATAGACACGGTGGGCGTGCTCACCCAGTACCAGCCCCTGGAGCTCAACAGCTACATAGGCTCCGGCGCCAGCTGGGACCTGGACCTGACCGACAGCGGCGTGTTCGTGCTGCCCCCCTACGTGCAGGGAAGCGAAGGCCGCTGGTATTCCGGCACCGCCGACGCCATCTACCAGAACCTGGCGTTCATAGACCAGTATTCCCCCCGCTACGTGCTGATACTCAGCGGCGACCACATCTACAAGATGGACTACTCCGCCATGCTGGACTACCACATCAGGCAGAAGGCGGACATCACCATCGCCGTGCGCCCGGTGCCCTGGGAAGAAGCGCCCTCCTTCGGCATAATGAACACCGAAGAGGACGGCCGCATATTCGAGTTCGAAGAGAAGCCCAAGCAGCCCAAGAGCAACCTGGCCAGTATGGGCGTGTACATATTCACCTACTCCCAGCTCAAAAAATACCTGGTGGAGGATCATGCCGACCCAAACAGCCACAACGACTTCGGCAAGAATATAATCCCCACCATGCTCAAAGAGCAAAAGCGCCTTTACGCCTACAGCTTCAACGGCTACTGGAAGGACGTGGGCACCATCCACTCCCTGTGGGAGGCGCACATGGACCTGCTCAAGAATCCGCCCGAGGTGGACCTTAACGACAAGCGCTGGCCCATTTACGCCAAGAGCCCCATAATGCCTCCCCACTTCGTGGGCGGCAAGGGCAAGGTGGAGAACTCCCTGCTCACCGAGGGCTGCCAGGTGTACGGGCAGGTGTCGGGCAGCGTGCTCTCCAGCGGCGTTATCGTCGAGGAAGGCGCCGTGGTAAAGGATTCCGCCATAATGCCCGACTGCGTGATCAAGTCCGGCGCGGTGGTGGAGCGGGCTATAATCGCGGAGCAGTCCGTGATAGGCGAAAACTGCCGGGTAGGCGAAAGCGAGGGCGACATCGCCCTGATCGGCCACGGCACCACACTCAGACCCTTTACCATCGTAAAGGCGGGCCAGCAGGCCAACGAAGAAACACTCGGCGGAGGGGAAACAGTATGAAGGACGTAGTTGGCGTGATCTATACCGCGAGGGACGAATTCTCCCTGCGCGAACTGACCTCTAACCGCTCCGTGAGCGCGCTGCCCGTGGCGGGCAGGTACCGCCTGGTGGACTTTATGCTGTCCAACCTGGTGAATTCCTCCATCCGCAAGGTGGGCGTGATGATGCAGGGCAACTATCACTCCCTCATGGACCATATGGGCAGCGGCAAGGAATGGAACCTGCACACCCGCAACAACGGCCTGTACCTGCTCATACCCTACCGCACCGGCGGCGACGAGGGCTACCAGGGCATACTGGACGCGTTCAGGGACAACATGGAATTTTTGCGCCGTTCCGGCCAGGAATACGTGCTGATAGTGGGTGGCCGCCTTATCTACAACACCACCTATGACGAGCTGGTGGAGCTCCACAAGCAGACCGGCGCCGACATCAGCCTCATGTACACCAGGTTCGATCCCAAGACCGACGAGTACTCCCGCTTCTCGGGCAGCGTGAGGGCGTTCATAAACGTGGACGAGTCCAAGCGCGTCACCGACATAGAGATCAACCCCAACGTGATCACCTGCCCCAACGTGCTCATGGACGTGGTG
>JAFZLE010000019.1 GCA_017551645.1 Clostridia bacterium
GGAACTGCCTGCCGGAAGCGACTGGAAGATAGCCTGGAATGCGGGAAAGCTCGAAGTCGGCAGCACCGGCGGCGCGCAAACGGTCTCTCTTGCGGAATGGGGACGCGGCTTCAACCATTTGATCCTGATGTTTGAGGGAGACGGCGAATTGAACATCCGTTCCTTTGGCATGAAGGCGCTTTGCGCCGGCATGGGTACGGGCATCGAATACTGAGGAGCCGTTTGATTTATCCGCCGCCCTGCGAGTCAGACTCGGGTCGAATACCGCCGGATACTTTTCATCGTGCTGTAAACGAAGAAGGCGGCCTTGCGCATATGCCTGGGCAAACGGGACGAGCGTTCCCCGGTCAGGGATATACCGACCGGGGAACGTAATTCTTATATCCGGCGGATGTCATGGCGCGAATACTTGGGCCGGAGAAAACGCATCAGGCGCCGGTTCGCAGGAAATCTCCGATATCTCCGAGCTTTTTTCCGATGCTGTGGTACTTTCCGGAATATACCACAGGATCGAGAACGGTCAGATCGACGTCGAATGTGTCCTTGCATACAAGTGCTTCATCCATCTGGATGTTGCGTATGGGGCAGAAAAACGTGGTGGAATCTCCGGTCTCCACGGTTTTTGCCACTTCACATTCATATACCCAGCGGCTTTGATCAAGCACCGGGACATCCAACACTTCGCCGCGGCTGACTTGATACTCGAGCCCGTCTTTTTTCCCGTCGTTTGCGTGGCGGGAACCAAAGTAATCCATAAGCTCCAGCATATCCGTGCTGACAAGGTTGGCGCTGAACATCCGCGTCCTGAGTACGTTCTGTTTCGTCATTTTTGTTCCGAACATGCTGACGACCAGCATATAACCGTCGCCTGCTTCCTGCGTTACGCTGATCCAGGTGATCGGAGCGAAATTGGCCGTGCCGTCTATATTATTAGTCCCAATGATGAATGCCGGCTGAACGCACATGGAATATACGGGATCGACCGACCGTCTTTTCGTGTTCTTCATTCGCGTTTACCTTATCCTTTTGCGGAATGGGCCGTTACTGATGCACCTGTACGAGCTGTCCGCCAAGCAGGCGGGATTCTTCGGCGGCGATGCCCATAAGGTGGCTCTCGATGGAGTTTTCAAGGGAAGTGACTTCGCTTATCCGGCCTGTAAGCATGGCGTACAGGCTGCGCAGCTGGCCGTCATCGCCGCCGCCGTGATGGCCGTATTTTTGATCCACAAGGCTTGAAATGGGGATGTTTTCGTGCTCTTCGCGGCCGTAGATCTTTATGCGGATGAAATCCTCGTCCTCGTTTATTATGATCTCTCCCAGTGAACCGTGGAATGTTATTATGCGCCCGCCGTTGCCGGTAAAGGCGTTCATGTCCAAAATGGCGGTGACGCCGTTTGAAAACTTCATAAGGCACTGCTGGTTGTCGGGAACGTCATTATCGCAGTGATACACGCATCTGCCGTAGGGGCCTGTGCGTATGGCTTCCCAGGCGCTTTCCGGCGTGAGCTTTTTCGGCCGGACTATGATCGTGGAGAAAACGTAGTCGGGCCGGTCTTTCATGCGGTCTATGTACAGCCGTTTCGCGCTGTAAGGGCAGGTGTCCATATAGCGGCACTGTGTACAGCGCTCCGCCGCACCCTCGGGAGCGTTTTCGGGCCTGAACCAACTCAGGCTGCCCACGGAAGATATGCTTTCACAGCGGGAACGGGCGTAATACTGCAGCAGGTCCAGGTCGTGGCTGCATTTGGCGAGTATGACGGGGGAGGAGTTTTCCTTGCGCCGCCAGGGCCCGCGTACATAGGAGTGCACAAAATGCCCGTACCACACCTGCTCGGTCTCTGAAATGGAGATCAGCCTGCCTATCGTGCCGGAAGACAGGAGTTCGTCCACCTTAAGATAGGCGGGAGCGTACCTGAGCACGTGGCCCACGAACACCTTTTTACCGCTGTCTTTCTGCGCTTTAAGCAGCATGGCACATTCCTCGCGGGAGGAAGTGAGGGGCTTTTCGGCCATTATGTCATATCCGAGTTCCAAAGCTTTCAGTATATGCCGCACATGGTCCCGGTCCTGAGTGGCGATCACAAGCAGATCCGCGCGCTTCCGGCTGAAAAAGGTGTCTTCGCTCAGGAAGCAGCTTGCTTTGTCTATGCCCAGCGCGATCGCGGCGTTATTAAGCGCTTCGGGGTTTATGTCGCAGACGGAGACCACATTGAACATATCGCTGAAACGGGTCTGCATGGGAATGCCGAAGGCGTTCAGGCCGCGGCCTCCGCAGCCGATTATAGCGACTGATATGACTTTGTTCATAACACACCTCGTGAATGGATCTGGAAAGGATGGCATTTGTTTGCAGGACATCGGCGCGTTGCTGCGCTGGCGCCTCTGCCGGACACAATTATAATCCATATAAGTGCCGATATCAAGCGCCGGCGGAAATGCCGTACGCATCTTTGTTTTTCTCATGTTTGTAATTGCGGATATCCCGGGATGATGGTACAATAAATATAAGAGCTCATGTTTTGAAAAGCGGCGCGGAAGGCCGCAGGGAAATGATAATACAGCAACAAGGGCATATCTCGCCCGCACGGAAACCTGTTTAAATGCAGGCCGGAGCTTGATCGGGGATGCGATGTCCCGAATCAGTACATTTCCGGATATAGCGGAAAAGGAGAAGTATATGACGCCGAGACAACGGATGGCCACAGCGCTGGAGCGGGGGGTGCCGGATCGGGTGCCCACTTTCGAACTGGAATTCCAGCTGTGTCCGGAGCTGGTGGGAGGAGACTACCTGCACGAGGAGGAGCTGGAAGGCCTGTCCCCGGCGGAAGTCGAAAAACGCCTGCGCAAAAACGCCGAATTCATAATCCGCGTATATGAAATACTGGAACACGATGCCATCTGCCTCCACCATTTGAATACGGTGCACATGGCGCGCACAGCCGAGATCATACGGGAACTGACCGGCGACAGATTCATGCTGCTGTGCCACGGGGACGGCACTTTGGCCATACCTGACGGGGACGGCATGTACGAGCTCAGTTATAAACTGTATGAGGAACCCGAAAAACTGCACGACGAGTGCCGCCGCATGGCTGACGGTGCGATAGAGCACAATGACTATATGCTGGACCACGGCATGGACGGATTCATACTCTGCTCGGATTACTGCTTTAACCAGGGGCCGTTCATTTCCCCGAAGATGTTCGCCGAGTTCATCGCTCCTTACCTTAAAGACATAATAGCGCACATACGCGAGCGGGGCGGCTATGCTATAAAACATACGGACGGCAACATAATGCCGATAATCGACCAATTGGTGGCGTGCGAGCCCCACGCACTGCACTCGCTGGACCCTATGGCGGGCGTCGACATACGCCTTGTGAAAGAAAAATACGGCGATAAAGTAGCCCTGTGCGGCAACGTGCACTGCGCCGCCATGCAGACCGGCACGGAAGAGGAAGTGATCGAGTCTGCTGAGTATTGCCTTAAGTACGGCAAGCCCGGCGGCGGATACGTGTTCTGCACCAGCAACATACCTTTCAGGGGCCTGCCGCTGGAAAGATATATGCTCGTACTGGATGTGTGGAAGAAACACAGGGATTATTGACAGGTGCTGTGTTGTTCATGGCGGTCCGCCTACGGCTTTCTGCGTCAATCGTTTTAGTTGTAATACAATGCCTGCCCGGATCTGATTGTTCGGGTGTGGAATTGCTAAATAGACAGAATGAAGCCCTATTAACCTGTGACAGGCGGTGAAAAAGTGTTTGGTGCTATATACGGAGATATTATTGGCTCGTATTATGAGAACCACTGCACAAACAACTACGGTTTTCTCTTCGCAAAAGACAGCAGTTTTACCGATGACAGTGTTATGATAGCCGCCGTGTGCAGCACTATTCTGAACGATCCGTCTGAGATAGGAATATTAGGTATCCGAGCAAGAAGCAGGCAGTTTGCCTCACGATACAGGCAATTCTATTCTCAGTATCCCGATGCAGGATTTGGGAAAATGTTTTCCGAATGGGCAAAGGATCCATATGCAAAGAATAATCGGAGTTATGCAAACGGCGCTGCCATGCGCGTGATGCCCATAGTGTATGCGTACAGTGAATGGAATCAAATGATGAGGCAAGTGGAAGCGAGCTGTCTTCCTACACATAACAGCAGGGAGGCTAAAACAGCGGCTTACGCGGTTGCGGCGGCGATCCGTATGGCACTTGATGGGAAGAACAAAGCAGAAATCAGGAAATATATCCAAGATAAGTATTATGGTCTGTCGCAACCTCTTGAACAAATAAGGGCGACCCATGTTTTCGACAGCAGAGCATCTTACAGCGTACCGCCTGCGATCACAGCGTTTCTTGAATCGCATGACTATGAAAGCGCCATAAGGAATGCAGTCTCACTGGGCGGTGATGCGGATACTCAGGCATGCATAGCAGGTGGCATAGCAGAGGCATATTATCATGAAATCCCCAATCATATAAAAGAATTCTGCGATAAAAAACTCAGCATGACAACAATCAAAACAGTTGTGAAACAATTCGAAGAAAAATACGGGTAATGTCTAAAACGAAATACTCATGGGAGAACGGGAAGCTACCGTGAGAGTTTACTGCGGCATCAAGAAAGAACTGAGGAACTGTATGGCATCAAGCATAATACATTTAGCGATTACGAATGAACTGACAAAACGTTTATCATTTACGGATGTCAGCAGGCTTAAGTTTGGAGCGGTAGTTGTTGATGCCGGAGCCGGTGGAAATCAAAACGGCAACGCTCATATGAAGATAAATGTTCAGGGCGGGGAAAAGAAAACCTACGATTTTGACAGATACCGTGAATTGTTTGGAGAGAGAATGTTAACGGATGATCTGTATATGGGCTATTACCTGCACCTGGTACAGGATGCTCTGTATAGGAATTATGTATATGACAGATATCACTGGAATCCAATGATTCCCGGAAATGTGGAACGGTTACATAAAGATTATAAGATAATAAACCAGTATGTTATCAGTAAGTATGGACTGATGAATGATCTCATATTACCTGACGAATTTGAGAGTGAGGATTTAAACCAGATCAGTACTTTTGACGCAGAGGGGCTCATGCAGGATATGAACTCATATTTCATGCCTGTGGATGAAGGA
>JAFZLE010000200.1 GCA_017551645.1 Clostridia bacterium
CGGCGGGCCGCCACAGCGCCGGTAATGTCTATCCACGCCATCAGCTGGCCGCCGAAAAGGCGGGGCTTTTTATATCCGTTGCAGTGCTGCGGCAGCACGATCTGTACGCTTGTTGTGATCTCAGCCATATCAGTTTTCTCCATTCCTTCGGTTCGGTAAGCGGCGCGTCCTGAAAAACGCCGTGTCAATCTTCTCTGCGGCTATATCCTGTACGCTGATTATACCATAAAGACAAGGCAGATACCAGTGCCGATTTCCATTTGCCAGGCACAGATCCGCGCCCTTTTCGGCGGCGCGGCAGAATGGTTGGATATGTACTGATCTCGCCGTTTGACAAAGCGGCGGGTTTGTGATATTTTTAGGAAAACAAATAATCGAAAGGTGGTTTATCGATGAAGAAGAAACTGATCGCGTATCTCGGCAGCGGCTGCCTTACACGGGAAGACGCAAACAGGCTGACCCACGTCAACGTGGCGTTCGGCAAGCTTGAGCCGGACGGGACCATACGTGAAAAGACTCTGGCGGGAGACGATATCGAGAAATACAAAAGCTGGAATCCGGACCTGAAATTCGTGCTGTCCCTTGTGCAGACCCAGTCCAATTCCTTCACGTCGGTCTGCGCCAACAAGGATTACATGCACAGGATGGGCGAGGAAGCCGTCAGGATCGTGACAACTACTCCGTACGACGGCATAGACCTGGACTGGGAATATCCCTGCGTGCCTTCCAACGGACAGGACACTTGCCCCGAAGACAAGTACCGCTTTACCGAGCTGATAAAGACGCTCAGGGAACATCTTGACGCGACGGGCGAGCATCATCTTTTGACGATCGCGGCGGGCGCCGACCTGTATTACGCCGAGTGTACGGAACTGGATAAGATCTCTGAGTACCTGAACTATATAAACCTTATGACCTACGATCTCAAGTGCGGGTTCCACGCGCTGGCGGGGCATCACACCGCGCTTTATTCCTCTACCGGGGATTATTTCAGGAACAGCTGCGACCAGGCGCTGCGCCTTTTCCATGCCTACGGCGTGCCGAAAGAAAAGCTTCTGCTGGGCGCGGCCATGTATTCCAGGAAGGCGGAAGGGCTCGAGGACAGGAACCACGGCCTTTTCCAGATCTGCCGCAAGCCGATCGGGTACGGTCCCGATTATTCGGCGCTGGTAAGAGAGTATATCAACAAAAACGGCTATGTGCGTTACTGGGATGACGAGGCCAAGGCGCCGTGGCTGTTCAACGGCAGCACGTTCATTTCCTACGACGATCCCGAATCGATGCGCCTGAAGGCGCAGTACGTGCTCGACCAGGATTACGGCGGAGTGTTCTACTGGGAGCACAGGTGTGACGACACCGGCACACTGCTAGGCGCGCTGTACGACGTGCTTAAATAGCACCTGCGCAGGTACTGCCTGTGAAAAGGACCAAAGCGGCACCGTTGACTTTCTTACCAGTGCGTACGAAGCGCGCCTCAGCCGGATGAATACGAGTCAGGAGCGAAGCATATGATAAGCAAACAGGATACGTCATGCCTGGAACGCCTGTACGCAGGGCGAAAAGCATACCACGGCGAACTGCACGACCACTCAAACAGCGGCGGTACCAGCGACGGCAAATGCCCGCTCGCCGAGTGGCCAGAAAAACTGCGGGCGCTGCATATGGACTTTGCTGCCATACTAGACCATCGCCAGGTCCGGCACATGTACCAGCCGGTGTGGGAGGACGGCCTGTTCATACCCGGCACCGAACCGGGCACGCACATCACGGACAGCCCCGCCGAGGAAAAGGCCATGCACTATAACATCCTGCTGCCGTGCCGTGACCAGCTGGGAACTCTGCTGGACAGGTTTCCGGAATACCGGTTCAGCGGCGGCATAGAGGGACATTTCAGCTATCCGGATTTCACCCGTGAGCGCTTCTGCGAACTGATCGACGCGGTGAAAGCGATGGGCGGCCTTTTCGTCCACCCGCACCCGCGGCAGCTGATGCGCTCGGATGACCCGTCCGATTACTGGTTCCGGGACGGGACAGGCATTGAAGTCTTCTATATCTCAATGGACAGCGAAGAGACCCGCGCGGACTACGCGCTCTGGGTGGATTTGCTGGCTGCAGGCAGGCAGGTATGGGCCTGCGCCGGCTGCGACATGCACAGCGAGCCGCGCGATACCGCGCTCACCACCGTCTATGCCCAGTCGCGTTCCGCCCGCTCATATCTCTCGCACCTGTCAGTGGGAGACTTCACCTGCGGGCCGGTGGGCGTGCGCATGGTGATAGGAGACACCTGTACCGGCGGGCGCTGCTCCTTCCGCGGGCAGCGGCTGACTGTCTGCGTGGGCGACTTTCATGAAAGTGTTTCCGACCCCGCGCACGAATTCCGCGCGGACATACTTAACGAACATGGCGTGGTGTCAAGCGGCCCGGTCGCTCCGGGCGCGTACAACTGGTTCTCGCTTAATGCCGAAGACTGCGCTTTCTACCGGGCGGAGGTGTTTGACGTGACGCGCGGCCTGCGTATCGCGGTCGGGAACCCGATATGGAACATACGATAAAAAGCTCCGCTTCAAAACAGACCCGGAAACATGCTGACGGCGGGGCTGACGCATATATGTGAACAATAAAGACGGCTGCGAATATACCGCAGCCGTCCTATTTTTATGAGTTATAAGTTACGTTGTTCGGGATCCTTTGTCACCGGCCTGTTTATGAATGGAGATATCAGCCGTCCAGCAGAGCCTGCGCGCGCTCCATGAACTCGGTAGCAGCGCCAAGGTAATCAGTGATCTGGCCATAACGGATCTTGTTGGCATAATCCTGGTATATATCGTAGATCTCGGTGGCCACAGCGGGCTCGGCGGGATAGATGGGGGAGGAGCAGCCTTCGCCGGCGAACTCGGTCAGTATGGCGGCGATCTTCTGGTTCTGCTCATTGAAAGTGGGAGCGAGCTGGGCAAGCACTTCGGTGTTGATCGGCATACCACGGTCGGTGCCGCAGATCTCGAAGCCGGCCACCTCGTTGGTGAACCAGTTGATAAACTCGACGGCCTCATCTTTCACTTCGGAAGCGGAGGAAACGCTCCACAGCATGGAGGGCTGGAAGTAGGTTGCGGCCTGCACAGCGTCGTCAGCGGCGGGGATAGCTACCATGGTCAGGGGAGTACCGTTGCCGGTCTCGCAGGCATTGAGCTCGTTGGTCCAGTGGAGCGTGCACCAGCTGTCGCCGGCGGTGATGACTGAGAAGTCGTCAACAGCTACGGACTTTTCGGGATTCAGGCCCCAGCCTTCATTGATCGACTGGCCGATAAGCTCAAACAGGTCAGCGATGATCTGGGGATCGTCAAAGCCCAGGGTAGTGCCGTCGTCGGAGAAGAAGTTGACGCCGTGGTTGCGGACCCACAGTCTGACCTGATTCTGGCCGGAGGTGGAGATGAAGTTTTCGGTGTAGCCTTTATCCTCGTAGAGCTGCTTCGCCAGGTCGATGTATTCGGAATAGGTCATGAAGGTAGGTACTTCGTAGCCTTCAAGTCTGTTCGCGTCATACATCAGGGTCAGGGCGTTGGTTCCGGTGGGGATACCGTAAAGCGTGCCGTTCACC
>JAFZLE010000201.1 GCA_017551645.1 Clostridia bacterium
ACAGATAAGGACGTATGTATTTGAGCAGTTTCTTCAAATCAACAGCGCCTCCGTATTTAATCTGTTTTATTATCCGATATCGTTGCCTGATTTGCCATACCGATAATGTAAGTATTTGATTAATTCTAATATAAAAACAGGAAGCTTTACGCCTCCTGGTCAGATACTATGTTGTTTATCCAGATGCCTTTTTTAAGAAGTATGTATCCCACGGTCACTTTGACTACTTCCATCAGTTGGACCAACTCGAAGATGGTAACTATGTGAAGGTCCGTATACTTGACAAGTATCAGACTGAGCGGCACCGGAAGCACCCAGGTGTAAACGCTGTCAAACAGGAAGGTGATGAGTGTCTTTCCGCCTGCCCTCAGGGTGAAATATGTGCAGTGGGTAAAAGCGTTGAGCGGCATTACGAGCGCAGTTGAGCGCAGAAGGCTGGCCGCCAGCTTTTTGGCTTCGGGCGAGCTTTTCGTGTATGCCAGAGGCAGGGTGCCGGACAGAAGGATAAGCACGGTGCAGGTCACCAGGCAGATCATCTCGCAGAACACGATTATCTTTCTGGCGTTGGATTTGGCGCCTTCCATATCGTTGGCGCCCAGGCTCTTGCCCACCATTACGCTTACCGCCGTGCCCATGGAGAACACAAGTACGTTGAACAGGTTGGATATAGTGCTGGTGATGGTCATGGCGTTTACCATGGTAAGCCCTCTGAGGGAGTAATGCCTGGTAAGGAAAGTCATGCCTAATGACCACAAAAGCTCATTCGCAAGCAGGGGTATACTGCGGATGAATATGTCCTTGAACAGCTTTGCGGGTATGGTAAAGTGCCTGTAAGCGCCCTTGAGGAAAGAATAACTGCCGGCTTTTCTCATGCGCCGGTAAACAACGAACAGGATTATTCCGAGCTCTACGTAACGGCTTATGACTGTGGCGATCGCGGCGCCCTGCACGCCCAGACCCTTATGCCCAAAATGGTCGAATATAAGCAGCCAGTTGAGGGCGAGGTTTGTGAAAACGCCCGCGATGCCGGCGTACATGGGCAGCTTGGTCTCACCCGCGACCCTGAGAGTAGAGGCATAAGCGTTGGTGAGCGCGAAAGGGGCGAGCCCCAGCAGTATTATGGCGATGTATTCCAGTCCGGCTGTCTTGGTATGCGCGGCCTTTTCCAGCTCCAGCGCTATGGCTTCCTCGGAACCGCTTAGATCGGGATTTATGAACATGTCCAACAGGTTCGGACCGAACACGCCTATCACGAATGCGCCGGCAAGGCAGATGGCGAGACCTACGATCAGCATGAACCTGAAGCAGTCCTTTACGCCCTTTTCGTCTTTCGCACCAAAGAATTGGGCGGCGAATATGCCCGCGCCGCTCATTCCTCCGAATATGCACAGGTTGAACACGAAGAACAGCTGGTTGGAGATGGATACGCCGTTCATCTGCGCTTCGCCTACGGAGCCTACCATCAGGTTATCCAGCAGGTTCACGAAACTGGATATGCCGTTTTGAATGACTATGGGTATAAACAAAGCCAGCACGGCCGAGTAGAACGCACGGTCGCCCAGATACTTATCCTTGATACGTTTCCAAAAACTCATAAGCTTCCCCCGAAAGCAGATGCGGGCATTTTAGCATCCCTGTGTGAATATGATATTAAGATAGGCGTAAGTTTGTAATAAACAGGCTTAATCAGTTACAATACTTGAAAAAAGGCGGGGTGGGTTATATAATGTTTGCTGCCGTAGAATGTGCGTCAGGGGGACGGAAACATGAAAGAGTTTCAGATCGATATACAGGGAAGAACGCTGAAGATCTCCGCCTGGGCGGAAAACGTCATAAGGGTCAGGGTCAGCACCGACTTCGCTAAGACGCTTCAGGAAAGATACTCCGTACTGACACCGCCGGAATACGACGGCGGGGCGCTTGAGGGCGCGTGTCTAAGGGCAGGGCAGCTGAAAGTCCGAGCGACAAAGGACGGGATCGAATTTGAAACTCCCGAATGCGTCAGAGAGCTCAGCTTCAATTACGCCGTAGAACAGCCTGAGTTTGATTTCTTCATGGACAGGACTTCCCGTTTCCGCCCGGAACGCAAACAGATAATAGGCGACGAGGAGGAGCAGGAACAGGTATTCGCAAACATTTTCCGGGCACCCAAAACGATTACTTTGAAAATAAAAGGAGAAACGTTCTACGGGCTCGGTGAAAGCAATGTGGACCGTCTGGTGCTGAATGGCAAAACATACCTGCAGAAGGTCGTATACCAGCTGCACGAGCTGGTGATACCGTTCATAATGACCAAGGCAGGCTACGCCATAAGCCTGAACACCACTTTCTGGCATGCGGTGGACGTGGGAGACAGGGATGGAAACCGCGTGACATGGCTGCTGCCGGACGGGGAGATCGACTTCTTCATTTACTGCGGGGGCAGCCTTAAAGCTCTGTTGGAACGCTTTACTTACGTGACCGGCAGGAGCATGGTACTGCCCAAGTGGGCGTACGGACTAATGTTCATAGACCAGTACAACGCCGACCAGTTTGAAGTGATGAGAAACGCGGCGACGTTCAGGGAAAAATGCCTTCCCTGCGATTCCTTCTCCCTGGAACCCGGCTGGATGGCCAAACGCTACGATTTTTCCACCGAAAAGCGTTGGAATA
>JAFZLE010000202.1 GCA_017551645.1 Clostridia bacterium
CCCACGCCTACTCCCGCCCTGCGCCTCGCGCCCAGTTCCACCCCCTGGGAGGCGGACGGTATCGCGACAAAGGAGCTTACAGAAGCGCTCAACGACAAGAACTTCGAAAGCTGCTACACGGACGTAAAGAACGGCGACAGCGGCATCGAGGTCAAGCGCCTGCAGAACAGGCTGGTCACGCTGGGCTACCTGCGCAGTGCGGACGGCGTGTTCGGCTCCCAGACGGAGAGGGCGCTCAAATACTTCCAGTACCGCAACGCCCTGCCGGACTCGGGAGAAGGCAACAAAAACACCCTGCTCAAGTTGTATTCCAACACGGCGAAAGGCTCTGACACTATAGTCACGGAATACAAGATCACCGTCTCCACCGCCAAACAGCGGGTGTACGTGTACAAGTGGAACGGGCAGGGCTTCGACAAAACCCCGTTAAAGACCTTCAAGTGCTCCACCGGCACATACGAAAACCCCACGCCTAAGGGCACGTTCTGGAACACGGGCAGGATAGGCGGGGAATGGTACTATTTCAAGGACTTTGACTGCTGGGCCCGCTACGCCTGGGTCATAAACGGAGGCGTGCTGTTCCATTCGGTCATTTACGGATCCAATAACGTAAAGAGCTTAAGAAGCGGCACGGTGCGGCAGCTGGGCAGCAGGGCGTCCCACGGCTGCGTGAGGCTGGCGGTGGAAAACGCCAAGTGGATATACGACAACTGCACGGCCGGCACGCCCGTTACGGTGGAATAACAGATGAAGCATAAAATAAAGGCGGTAGAGGAAGGCTCCATCGCCTGGCAGCTGGGCATACGTTCCGGGGATACGCTGATAAGCATAAACGGCGAGGAAGTAATAGATTTTATCGACTATCAGGCGCTGTCCAGCGAGGAGAACATGGTCCTTACGGTGGAAAGTGCCGGAGAGATCACGGATTATTCCTTCCAGAAGGACGGGTACGAGCCTCTGGGCATGGAGTTCTTCGGCGATATGCTGGGCAAGACCCGGGACTGTGTCAATCACTGCCGTTTCTGCTTTGTGGACCAGCTGCCGCCCAATGCCCGTCCCACAATGAAAGAGAAGGACGACGACTGGCGGCTGAGCCTGATGATGGGCAATTTCATAACCCTTACAAATGTATCCGACGCGGAGCTTGACAGAATAATCAGGCGCCGCGCTTCTCCATTATATATATCGGTGCACGCCACGGACAACCGTGTCAGGAACGACCTGGTGCGGCCCTTGACAAAATGTGATATAATGGAAAGGTTGCGGAAGCTCAGGGAGGGCGGTATTTCCTTCCATGCGCAGGCGGTGGTATGCCCCGGGATAAACGACGGGCCCGTGCTTAAACAGACCATTGACGACCTGCTGAGCCTTTACCCGGCGTGCCTGAGTTTCGCGGTGGTACCGGTCGGGCTCACGCGCTTCAGGTCCGGGCTTGACGACCTGAAAATGTTCGACCGCGCTTCCGCCAAAGCGCTTTTGGACCTGGTAAATCCCATCCGCGCTTTCTGCAAAGGGCATTTCGGTTCGAATTTCGTGTTCCCGTCGGACGAGATGTATATACTGGCGGGGGAAGAACTGCCGGAGGACTCCGAATATGAGGACTACAGCCAGATAGACAACGGCGTAGGCTTGTGCAGGAGCCTGATAACGGAGTTTGAGTACGCTTACGAGGATATGCCGCCTGAATACAAGCGCGCGAAAGCGGGCGGCAGGAAACTGCTGGCGGCGTGCGGCGTGTCATTCAAGCCCATACTCGAAAGGCTGCTGGACGAACACCCCGTGAGCGGAGTGGATATCCGGGTAAAAGCCATAATAAACGACTTCTTTGGCGACACGGTCACCGTTTCTGGCCTTATAACGGGCGGGGACCTGATACGCCAGCTTGAAAACGAGGACTGCGAGGCGGTGCTCATCACCCAGACCATGTTAAGGCAGGAGGACATGCGCTTCCTGGACGACATGCTGCTCAGTGAGGCTGAGGAAAAGCTGGGCAAGCCCATCATACCGGTAGGCAGGACAGGCGAAGAGCTTCTGGAAACGCTCAAGGCGTTCTCGGACGTTTGAAAGGATTGTATGACCCTAAGCGACAGAATAGACCTGCTTATGCCTAAGGTGTTAAAACCTTCCAGGTACATAGGCAACGAGTACAATTCCATAATCAAGGACCCTGCTTCGGTCCAGGTCAGGTACGCGCTCATGTTCCCTGACGTGTACGAGATAGGCATGAGCAACCTGGGCATCAAGATACTGTACCACACGCTGAACAAGCGTGCGGATACCTGGTGTGAAAGGGTGTTCACGCCCTGGCCCGACATGATGGAGCAGATGCGGCTGAACGACGTGCCGCTGTTTTCCATGGAAAGCCGCACGCCGGTCAGGGAGTTTGACATACTGGGTATTTCCCTGTCCTACGAGATGAGCTACACCAACGTGCTGCAAAGCCTGATGCTGGCGGGCATACCCCTGCGCAGCGGGGACAGGACGGAGGGCCCCATAATCATCTGCGGGGGCACCTGCGCGTTCAATCCCGAGCCGCTGGCTCCCTTCGTGGACCTGTTCACGTTAGGTGACGGGGAAAAATCCATCCACCAGTGCGTGGACCTGATAAAGGACATAAAAAGCAAGGGGCTTGGGAAAGACGAGTTTTTGCGCCGCGCCGTGAAAGAAGTGGACGGCGCCTACGTGCCGTCTTTCTATACTGTGGACTATGACGAAAGGGGCATAGTGAGCGCGGTCAGGCCGGCAGAAGGCACCGGCGCGCCGGCTTTGGTAAAAAAGGCGCTGGTAAACGACCTTAACGCCGCGGATTATCCCGAAAAGCTGATAGTGCCCTATTCCGAAGTGGTGCACGACCGCATAATGCTGGAGATATTCCGGGGCTGCACCCGTGGCTGCCGCTTCTGCCAGGCGGGCATGACATACCGCCCGGTCAGGGAAAGAAGCCCTGAAAGGTTGATGGAGCTGGCCCGCAAGCTGGTATCTTCCACGGGCTTTGACGAGATATCGCTGATGAGCCTGTCCAGCGGCGATTATTCATGCCTGCGGGAACTGGCGCATCAGATGGTGGAGGAATTCGCCGCCAAACGTGTGAAGATCTCCCTGCCTTCCCAGCGCATAGACGCGTTTTTGAAAGACACGCTCAAGGAGACCCAGAAGGTCAGAAAGACCGCTCTCACCCTCGCCCCCGAGGCAGGCACCCAGCGGCTGCGGGACGTTATAAACAAGGGCGTTACGGAAGACGACCTGATGCGGGCGGTGACCGACGCGTTCTCTGAAGGCTGGAACGCGGTAAAGCTGTACTTCATGATGGGCCTGCCCACCGAGACCGACGATGACATACTTGGAATAGCTGACCTGGCTGAAAAGGTCAGGAAATGCTATTTTTCCGTGCCCAAAGAGCGGCGCGCTCCAGGGCTCAGGATCACCGTGAGCGTGAGCGTGTTCGTGCCCAAACCGCATACGCCGTTCCAGTGGTGCCCCCAGACGGATGAGGAGACGGTGCGCCACAGGCAGCTGCTGCTCAGGGACGCGTTAAGGAGCGTCAAGGGCGTGGACTACAAATACCACGAAATGGACGTGAGCCGCCTGGAAGCCGTGTTCTCAAGGGGTGACCGCAGGCTGGCGGACGTGCTGGAGAAAGCAGCAAGAAAAGGCTGCATGTTCGACGGCTGGAGCGAGTGGTTCAAAAAAGACGCCTGGGACGAGGCGTTCAGTGAGTGCGGGCTGTCTCCCGAATGGTACAACCTAAGGGACAGGAGCCTGGACGAGTGCCTGCCCTGGAACCATCTGGACTGCGGCGTGAGCCTGGCGTATCTGAAAAGCGAGTACGCTAAGGCGATGAGGGAAGAGATAACCCACGACTGCCGCAAAGGCTGTACGGGCTGCGGGATCAAGCGTTATGAGGGGGCATGCAGGTGAAACTGGTATACGTGTTCTCCAAGACGGGACGCTTAAGGTTCGTGTCTCATCTGGACCTGCAGCGGTTTTTGCTGCGGGCGCTCAACCGCACCGATCTTGATCTGGCGTTTTCCCAGGGCTTCAATCCTCACCCGCTTCTGTCCCTTGCCGGCGCGCTGGCTATGGGTTACGAGAGCGAGTATGAGGTGTTTGAGGTAAGGATAAACGGCGATACGGACAGGGAAGCGGCGCTTGACACCATGCGCGCCGCGCTACCGCCGGACCTGTATATAAAAGACGTAAAGCTTAAGCCGGACAATCATCCCTCCATGATGTCGCTGGTAAAAATGGCGGATTACACCATCAGCTTTGTAAGCGGTTTCGAGGCGGTCAGGCGCGGAGCGGAAGCGTTCGCGAACAGCTTAAGCGTTATGGGCGTACGCAAGACCAAGTCCGGCGAAAAGGAAGTGGACGTGCGCGCGCTGTGCAAGGGCATTGAAATACTTGAATGCGGCGTTAAGGCGCGGCTTATGCTGACCGAGGCGGAGACGCTCAAACCCGACCTGCTGGTGGAGACAATGTGCCGCCTGGGCGGGTGTGAAATACCTGAATACCGCGTGATGAGAAACGCGCTTCTGGGGTTCGATCCGAACGGCGAGCCCGTGCCCGTAGCGGAGCTGTAACATGGAACGGACGCTGCTGCTTGACAGGGAAAACGGAAAAGCCTGCGCCGCGCTCTTGGAAAACGGCAGGCTGGTCCAGTTTGTACGGGACGGCGATGAGCCCGCACCCGGCAGCGTGTACCTGGGCAGGGTCCAGCGGGTGCTTGAAGGGCTGGGCGGCGCGTTCGTGGACATCGGGTTTGAAAAAAACGGCCTTATAAGCGGCAGCAGCGACCTGCCCAAGGGCGAAAACGGCGAGACGCTCATAAAACAGGGCATGGAGCTGCCCGTACAGGTGATAAAAACCCCCGGCGGGGACAAGGGCGCGCAGCTGAGCGCCAACATACGCCTGGCAGGCAGGAACGCGGTCGTGCTGCCGAATTCCCGTAATCTGGGAGTGTCAAGGCGCGTAAGCGACGGATCCGAACGGGCAAGGCTGAGGAAACTCGGCGAAAGCCTGCGCCCCGCGGGCATGGGGCTGATACTCAGGAGCCAGGCGGCGGGAGCGTCCCCGGAGGAGCTTGCCCGGGAGACAGACGCGCTGGCGTCCGTTTGGAAAGGCATTGAGACAAAAGCACGGCATATCAAAGCGCCTGCGCTGCTGCTGGACGGATCCAGAGCCGCAGCGGTTGCCGCGAGGGATATGCGTCTGGACGCGGAAACAAGGATAATTGCCAGGGATCAGGCGCTTTTGGACGACCTGCTCGGCAGGTCTGAGGGCGGGCTGCCCTGCAGATTATCCGTAGAGGACAGCGACCTGCTGACCGTTTACAGGGTGCGCGCCCAGCTGGAGACCGCGAAAAAGCGCCGGGTCGATCTGAAATGCGGCGGCTATCTGGTGTTCGACGACACGGAAGCCATGCGGGTGATAGACGTGAACAGCGGTTCCTTTACGGGCAAAGACGCGGAGGACACCGCGTACAGGCTCAACCTGGAAGCGGCGGATGAGATCGCCGTGCAGGCGCGCCTCAGGAATCTTGTGGGGATAATCGTTATCGATTTTGTGGATATGCGCGAGAAAGCGCACAGGGAAAGCGTGGTCGAGTGGCTGATCCGGGCGTTCGTACCGGACACCGGCAGGGTGGCGATAAACCCGCTGTCGGCCCTGGGACTGTGCGAAATGACAAGGCAGAGCAGGTACGCTGCGGCCTCGTGCGGAGAAGAATAAAGTGGAAAAAACCAACGGAAAACTCGACATAACACGGCAGTACGCCTTCGCGGAAGAGATCGCGCGGCTGAGGCTGAACAAAAAATACTGCATCGTCACCATGGGCTGCCAGATGAACGTTAGGGACAGCGAGACCCTGTGCGGCTGGCTGTCCCTTATGGGCTTTACCGAGGTAAAGGCGCGCGAGGACGCGGACATAATAATATACAATACCTGCTGCGTGCGGGAAAACGCCGAGAACAAGGCGCTTGGCAACGTGATATGGCTCAAGGAGCTCAAAAAGGACAAACCAGACCTCATAATAGGCGTGTGCGGCTGCATGATGCAGGAAAAGGGCCTGGCAGAGGAACTCAAGCGCAAGTACCCGTTCATCGACCTGGTGTTCGGCACGCACAACGCCGCCAATTTCCCGGAATACCTGAGCCGCGTGCTGCTTGGCGGTGAGAGAGTTTTCGAGGTGTGGGACAGCCAGGGCAGCGTGACGGAAGGCCAGCCCGCGCTCAGGAGCTGCCGCTTCAGCGCCTTCGTGAACATAATGTACGGCTGCAACAACTTCTGCACTTACTGCATAGTGCCCTATGTGAGGGGCAGGGAACGTTCCCGGAAGCCGGAGGACATACTTGACGAGTGCGCGAAGCTGAAAGATGCCGGCGTAAAGGAAATAACCCTGCTGGGGCAGAACGTGAACAGCTATATGGGCGGCGGCAGCGCTTTTGCCGAACTGCTCAAGCGCGTGGACAAGCTTGGCATAGAGCGCGTGCGCTTCATGACCAGCCATCCCAAGGACATCACCGACGAGCTCATCTCCTGCTTCGGCAGCCTTAAGCACCTGTGCCCGCAGCTCCACCTGCCCATGCAGGCGGGGGACGACGAGGTGCTGAAGCGTATGAACCGCCGCTATACCATAGACGCGTACATGGACAAGGTCAGGCGGGTAAGGGAAGTGTGTCCCGAGATCGGGCTGACCACCGACATAATCGCGGGCTTCCCGGGTGAGACGCGCGCCCAGTTCGAGGGCACGCTCCGGGCAGTGGAGCAGGCGCGGTTCGATTCAGCGTATACGTTCATATACTCGCCGAGGGAAGGCACCGCGGCGGCGAAATATCCGGATCCCGTTTCCATTCAGGAAAAGACCGAGTGGCTGGAGGAGCTTATCGCGCTTCAGCTGGGCATAACCGCCGACATGCTGAAGCGCCAGACAGGCAAAACGTTCCCCGTGCTGGTGGAAAGCATGTCGTTAAGGAGCGAAAGCACCGTGGGCGGCAAGACGCCCCGGGGGCTCATGGTCAATTTCCCGGGAGGCCGGGATCTGATAGGGCGGATAGTTGACGTCAGGATCACCGGAGCCGGCAAAAACACACTGAAAGGCGAGCTGGAGGAATAAATGAACGAGGTTTTCAAAAAAACGCGGGAACTGGCCGAAGCGCTGCTCGAAAGCGACGAGTACAAGGCTGTCAAGGCCGCGGAAGATAAGGCGTTTGGCAACAAGGAGGCTGCCGACACGGTAGGCAGGTATCTGGAAGCCAAGAAGCGCATGGAAGAGATCATGTCAGAAAACAGCAAGGACTGGGGAGAGGTGCAGCGTCTGACCGATGAGATAGACAAATGCACCAAGGATATGGCCCAGATAGAGGATCTGGTCGCTCTGCATGCCGCCAGGGACAGGTTTTCGGGCCTCATAAACGATATCAACAAAGTCTTGCAGCTTATAATAACGGGCGAAGTCAACGAGGACGAAGGGGAGTGCACGGGTTCCTGCTCGAGCTGCGGCAAGAACTGCTCCGCTAAGGTCAATTAAAAGGATCAGGGTGAAAATATGGCGCTCAGCTCCATGATGAGGCAGTACCTCGACATAAAGCAAAAGCACGAAAACGAGATACTTATGTTCCGGGTAGGGGACTTTTACGAGATGTTCTTTGACGACGCGGAAAAAGTCTCCCGGGAGCTGGAGCTTACCCTTACGGGCAAGGACTGCGGTCTTTCCGAGCGCGCGCCCATGTGCGGCGTACCTTATCACGCTGTGGATGTATACGTGGCAAGGCTGATCGAAAAAGGCTATAAGGTGGCGATCTGCGACCAGCTGACCGATCCCGCCGAGTCCAAGGGTCTGGTGGAAAGGGACGTGACCCGCATAGTCACGGCGGGCACGCTCACTTCTCCCGACATGCTTACGGACAGGGAACCCAACTACCTGCTGGCGGTGCATATAAAGGGCAAAGATGCCGCCATCGCCTACTGCGACGTGTCCACGGGCGAATTCTACGCCGGCGAGCTCAGGCAGTGGGAGACGACGCTGGCGGACGAAGTTGCCCGCATATCCCCCAAAGAGCTCATCGCTCAGGATAATGATGCCATAAGGGAGATCTGCAGGCGGCAGGAGATCGCCTTTACCCCGGAAGAGGCGAAGGAAAGCGCGCAGACCGTGTACGGCAAGCTGGTCAAGGCGCAGTTCGGCGCAGAAAAGGCCGGAAAACTGCCAAAGACCGTATCAAACGCGGCGGGCATGCTGCTTGCCTACCTTAACGAGACCCAGAAGACCGCGCTAAGTCATATAAGCGAGATAGGCGAGTATCGGATAAACAAGTTCATGGTGCTGGACCAGAGCGCCATAACCAACCTGGAACTCGTGAAGACCGCACGGGGCGGCACCCGCAAAGGCTCCCTTCTGGGAGTTATAGATAAAACTATGAGCGCCATGGGCGCGCGTCTGCTGAAAAACTGGATAGAGCAGCCTTTGCTTGACGAAGACGAGATAAACCAGAGGCTGGACGCGGTGGAATACCTCACCATGGATCCCATACTGCTTGAGGACCTGAGAAACGCG
>JAFZLE010000203.1 GCA_017551645.1 Clostridia bacterium
GAGGGGGACGGGGGGTGATAGCTTTTAGCTGTTAGCTTTTAGAATCGGCGCGCGGCGCCGGAGGAAACGGGGGACGGATTGCCACGGGCACGTTGTGCCCTCGCAATGACGCGGGGAGGGGACGGGGGGTCGATGGTCATTGGTCGATGGTCATTGGTCGTTGGTCATTGGTCAATGGTCGGGGGACGGCGGGGGACGTGGAGCCCAAAGGGCTCCGCTACGGTAAGAAGGCAGGTATTCTCGTAGAGGAAGCCTTTGGCTTCCACCGTTCCTGTGGGGATGCGGAAGCAAAAAGCTTCCGCTGCGGTTGGGAAAGGGAACGGGGCAACGCGGAAGCGGGACGTAACATTCTTCACATTTTTTCATATAATCCTCAACATTTTTGTTCAAACCGTTGACAAACAGGGGGGAAAATATGATATAATTACAATACGTTAATAGTGGGGCGGGATGTTTCCGCCCAAAAACGCGCGAGCTTGCATGGCAGGGGTGAAAATATGGTCGCTGTCCCGACGGTAAAAAAGCAAAAGCGCACCAGCGACGGCAGGAGGGTGCTGTCCTTCAGCATGGCGCTCAGGCGCTACTGGGTGCTGTATATAATCCTGTTCGTGATAATGGCGTATTACTGCCTGTTCCATTATTACACCATATTCCTGGGCATACAGATGGCCACCCGCTCGGTGAAGCTGGGCTTCACCATAGCGGAGTCTCCCTTCATGGGGCTTGGCAACTTCGCCCGCATATTCAAGAGCAAGGACGTATACTCCACCATCATAAACACCCTGCGCCTGTCGGTCTCCCGCCTGGTGTGGACGTTCTGGCCGCCCATAGTGCTGGCCATAATGCTGTTTGACCTGACCAGCCGCGCCTACAAGCGCGTATGCCAGACGCTGGTGTACATACCCCACTTTTTCAGCTGGGTCGTGGTGTACGGCATAGTGTACGCCGTGTTCTCCTCGGACGGCTTCGTGAACATAGTGCTGGCGAACCTGGGCATGGAAAAGATCAACTTCCTTACCGCGCCCTCCCGCTTCGTGGGCATGCTGGTGGGCAGCCAGATCTGGAAAGGCGTGGGCTGGGGCACCATACTGTACTTTGCCGCGCTCACCAACGTGAACCCGGAACTTTACGAGGCGTGCAAGATCGACGGCGCGGGCCCCCTGAGGCGCACGCTGGTGGTCACCCTGCCGGAGATGCTGCCCGTGGTGAGCTTCTCCCTTATAATGAGCCTTGCGAACATACTGAACAACGACTTCGAGCAGGTGCTGCTGTACTACAACCCCTCCGTGTACTCCGTGGGCGACATAATCGACACCTGGGTGTACCGCGAGGGCCTGCTGAACTACCAGTACTCCCTGGGCGCGGCGGTGTCGCTGATGAAGGCGTCCGTGTCCATGGTGCTGGTCATAGGCGGCAACTACCTGTCCAGGAAACTGTCCGGACGCGGAATGTGGTAAAAGAGTGATCGAAATGCATCGGGGATGCATTTCGATCAAGAGGTTGATTTGTACGAGTCGGTGACTCGTCCAAATCAATAAGGAACGCTTTTTGCTAAAACCCTGCGGGGTTTTCGGGCGCAAAAAGCGCAGGGAAAGAATTTCCGCTTCGGGCGGCAAGCTGCCCTCCGCGAGAATTCAGTCCTCGCGGCGGCAAAGCTGCCGCTGCGGATAAGAGCAGAACGTGGGAACGGTTACGGCAAAGCCGGTCCTGCGGATAAGAGCAGAACGTGGCGGCGCAGGCGCCGCCAACCACTAACCACTAATCACTAACCACTAATCACTCTGGTGAGGCAGATTATGGCAAAAGTCAAAGCAGTAAGGACCCAGCGCAAAAACCGCATACGCATGACCCATGAGGACAGGATCTACCAGGTCTTCATATATACCATAGTCACTCTGGTCACGCTTTTGTGCTTCGTGCCGCTGATCTACGTTGTGGGCATGTCCTTCAC
This sequence comes from Clostridia bacterium, assembly GCA_017551645.1. GTDB lineage: Bacteria > Bacillota > Clostridia > Christensenellales > Aristaeellaceae > RUG14130. Next base: position 1,952 of record JAFZLE010000203.1, read on the forward strand.
CTCCATGATGGAGCTGTACGAAAAGAACAATTTCGTGCTGATACCCACCCATCCCACCATTGAAAGCTACAAATACATATTAAAGCAGGCCAACCTCTACACAGGCTTCCTGGTAAGCGTGTTCCGCACGGTGTTCGGCGTGATGGCCATGCTGGTGTTCGTGGTGCCCGGCGGCTATATCCTCGCCAAGCAGGAGATGCCCGGGCGGCGCTGGTTCATGCTGTTCTTCATAACCACCATGCTGATTAGCGGCGGCACCATCCCCGCCTACATGCTGATAAAGAGCCTGGGGCTGCTGGACAGCATCTGGGTGTACGTGATACCCGCCTTCGGCAGCGTGTACAACATGCTGATAATCAAGATCTTCGTGGAAGGCATGCCCCAGGACATAATCGAGTCCGCGGACCTGGACGGCGCCACGGAGATACAGAAGATGTTCTACATATCCATACCCCTGCTGGTGCCCACCATCTGCGCCCTGTCCCTGTTTACGGGCGTGGCCCACTGGAACAGCTGGTTCGACGCGCTGCTGTACGTGAAGACCGTGTCCAAGCAGCCCGTGCAGCTGCTGATCCACCAGCTGTTCAACCGCACCGTCACCTCCACCAACATGGACGGCGCGGGCAACCTGCAGGCGCTGATAAGCGACATGTACCGCGCGGGCACCGACATAACCATAAAGATGGCCTGCGTGGTCATAGCCATGCTGCCCATAATGTGCGTGTACCCGTTCCTGCAGAAATATTTTATCTTTGGTATGTATACGGGATCCGTAAAGGGATAAGACCGCTGTTTCAAACGTGTCATTGCGAGGGCGACTATGTCGCCCGTGGCACCATGGCCCCTCTGGGGATCCGTTCCACGCACCGACAGGAACGGTGGAGCCCTGGAGGGCTCCGCTACGGAAACACCCGCCGCACACAGTAGCGGAGGCGCCTGCGCCTCCACGTTCCATTGTAAAAGAGAACGGATTGCCACACTCCCTTCGGTCGTTCGCAATGACGATACAACACTGACCTCAGACTACTGACCAATAACCAACGACCCGCGCCGAAGGCGCTCTAACAGCTAAAAGCTAACAGCTAACAGCTGACAGCTGACAGCTGACCACCCCGTTCGTAATGCCCAAAAGGGCTGCGATAAATCAAAAAGGAGGAAATACCCCATGCGTAAACTTTTGGCACTGGTGCTGGCAGCGCTGTTCTGCCTGGTCGCGGTAGCCGAAGTCCCGGACTTCGAGGACATCGAGTTCGCCGAGGTGCTGCCCGGCGGCATCGTCCACCTCGAGGACCTGGATTACAGCTATGACGACATGAGCAAACACTACAACATCAGCATCATGACCGAGAACTACGGCACTCCCAACGTGGAAAACCAGTATGACGCCATCATCTACTGGCTGGAGCAGAAATTCAACGTGACCATCGAATACCGCTCCGTGGACGTGCTGAGCGAGGTGCTGCCCGCCCTGGCCCAGGCCGACGACCTGCCCGACCTGTTCTACCCGGCCAGCAACAGCCGTGACTTCGCGTTCGGCCTGGACGACGCCGGCAAGCTGATCGACGCCAGGGAGATCTATCCCTACATGCCCCTCACCACCAAGTACGTGACCAAGGCCATGCTCGCCAACTCCACCAACCCGGTGACCGGCCGCATCCCCTTCGTCACCAGCTACGGCATCCAGGACGGTATCTGGACCAACGCCGTGCGCGCCGACTGGCTCGAGCAGTTCGGTATGGAATTCCCCAAGAACGTGGAAGACGTGCTTGAGTACGCCGAAGCGATCAAGACCCAGGATCCCGACGGCAACGGCGAGGACGACACCTACCTGTTCGCCATCTGGTCCACCATGGCCAACTGGTGCCAGAACGCCTACGGCAACGCGGCTCCCCACGTTGACGAGGACGGCTATCTGTCCCATCAGTACTTCAACGGCGTGCGCTACGGCTTCCTGACCCTGTGCAAAGAGCTGGTCGAGAAGGGCTATGTGCATCCCGACTGGAACGTCGACCTGAACGGCGCCTGGAACCGCCAGAAGACCCTGATCGCCAACGACAAGGTGGGCGCGCTGTATTATCCCGTAAGCACCCTGCTGGGCGAGATCTGCTCCGCCAAGGGCGAGTACGAGGGCGCTGTGCTGGAAGCCTGGGAAGTCTGCGAAGAGTATCCCTTCGGCGACGGCGAGTACAAGTATCCCGCCGCGGGCGAGCCCGGCTACCGCTGGTGCTTCCCCAAGGCCAACTATGAGGACGAAGGCAAGCTGCTGCGCGTTGCCCACATCCTCGATACCTGCCGCGCGGGCGGCGAGAGCTATTTCGCCACCATCCAGAACTCCATCGACGAAGTGTATCAGTTCTATGCTGACAACCATGAGGGCGTGACCAAGAACCCCAACCTGCTCCGCTCCATGACCTACACTCCCGAAGGCTACTTCTACATCACCGAGACCGACGTGACCCCCGAGAATAAGGACGACAACCAGTACATGCTGGGCAACATCTACGTAGAGTCCTACGACGGCGGCCCCATCCAGCAGATGGGCCTGGCCGTGGCCTGGCAGCTGAACGATCCCGATCCCGAGGCGGAGCACGCCGCTTTCAACGCCAAGGCCAACGAGCACGTAATGCACACCGCTTCCGTGCCGCGTTACCCCAACACCAGCCTGATGTACACCCTGTCCGGTGAAGCCGCCGAAGCCAACAAGGCCATGGGCGACTGGATCCAGGCGCGTGAGTGGGCGTTCATCCTGGGCGAGGAAGAGCTGACCGAGGAGACCTACGCGGCCTTCACCAAGGAATGGCTCGAGAGGGGCGGCTACGAGATCGTTGCCCAGATGGCCGAAGGCCTGGGCGCCGAGCTTCCCGCCGACCTGCAGAAATAATCCTTACAGATAAGTAAGGACGCAGGGGCTTCCGCAAGGAAGCCCCTGTTTTGCGCCCACGCCGCGCGCGCCGGCGGATATGCTGACAGTGTAAGTTGACAGCGGGTTTACAATATAATCGGAGTGAACCATAAAACAAAGGAGCGCCGAGATGAAAAAAGCTGTTTTGACGGTACTGCTCGCGTTTATCATACTGTCCGCGTGCGCCTGCCGGGCGGCGGAGATAGTTTCCTCTTACCCGAACACGGAGACCATACCGTGGAAGATAGAGACGGTGCCGGTCAAAAAGGGCGTGTATCACGTTTACGGCGCCCAGCGGCTTACCAACAACTACAAGACCATATATCCCTTCGGGAATTACGAGAAAGCCGTGGAGCAGGCCAACATGGTGCTGGACGGGCTTAGCGGGGACATCCCCGTGTACTGCTATTTTGTGGAAAGCTCCGCCAGCCATCCCGTGGCGAAGGAGTTTCCCGAGGATTCGGACGTCTACCTGCTTTTGAAGGAAAAACTGCACGTCGACAGGATAGACCACCTTAAGTACACCACCTACGAGGAGTTCTGCCGCTATTTTTTCACAACCGACCATCACTGGAAGTACGAAGGCTATTACCAGGGCTACCTGGACGTGCTGCGCATGCTGAAGGGCGAGGAGGAACAGGCGCTGGTGCCTTCGGGCATCGCCGTTTTCCCGTTCTACTTTGACGGCTCGTACAGCAGGACGATAAACCAGGATTATTCCCGTGAGTATTTCGCGTTCTACGTGTTCGATCCGTTCCCGGAGTACACTTCCTACGTGAACGGAATAAAAAAGCATTACGACCACCTGCAGGAATATCTGGACGGCACCTATTCCACCAAGCCCAGGTTCTCCCATTACGCCGCGTGCTTCGGCGGCGAGCGGGGGCAGATAGTGTTCGAGGGGGAACAGACGGGCAAGGGCACGCTGCTTATAATCGGCGACTCCCAGACCAACCCCGTGAAAACGCTGCTGATACACCATTACGACAGGATAGTGTTCATAAACCTCGGCCATTACTATAAAGAGAGCACCGGCATGGGGAAGCCGTTCTCCATGTCTGAGATAATAAACGAGTATCATCCCGACCAGATACTTCTGATGGGCTGCGCGGGTTTCATAGGCAGCGACCAGCTTATAAACATCAACCCCTGAACGCGGAAACATTGACACCTGATAATAAATAGTAGTAGAATGACGCATAAAACAAGGGAGCGTTTTCATGAAAAAAGCTGTTTTGCTGGTGTTGCTCGCGTTTATTATACTATCTGCTTGCGCATCCCGCGCCGTGGAGATCGTTTCGTCTGATCCGTACACGGAGACCATACCGTGGAAGATAGAAAAGGTGCCGATCAAAAACGGCATATATCACGTGTACGGCACCCAGCGTCTTACATATGACTGTTCAAAACAGTACTCCTTCAAACATATAAAGGAAGTCGTGGAGCAGGCAAGCAAAGTGCTGGACAGCATGAAGCTTGATATACCCGTGTATTTTTATTTTGTGGAAAGCTCCGCCAGCCATCCCGTGGCTAAGGAGTTTCCCGAGGATTCGGATATCTACCTTCTTTTAAAGGAAAAACTGCACGTCGACGGGATCGACCATCTTAAGTACAGCACCTACGAAGAATTCTGCCGGTATTTTTATACCACCGACCATCACTGGAAGTACGAAGGCTATTACCAGGGCTACCTGGACATCGTGCGCATGCTGAAGGGCGAAGATGAGGAGGTGCTCAAACCCTCGGGCATAGCGGTTTTTCCGTTTTACTACGACGGTTCGTTCAGCAGATACATAAACCAGACTTATTCCCGGGAAAAATTCGCTTTTTACGTGTTCGACCCGTTCCCGGAGTATACCTCATATATAAACGGCATAAAGATACAGTACGACCATATCCAGGAGTATCTGAACGGCACATATTCCACCAAACCCCGTTTCAACCATTACGGGGGCTGGTTTGGCGGAGACCGGGGGCTGAGAGTGTTCGAGGGGGAGCAGACGGGCAAGGGCACGCTGCTGATGATAGGGAATTCCCAGAGCAACGCCATTAAAACGCTGCTCATCCACCATTACGACCGCATAGTGTTCATAAGCCTGCGCCATTACCATAAGGAAGGCGCAGGCGTGGGAAAACCGTTTTCCATGAAAGAGATCATTGACGAGTATGACCCTGACCAGGTCCTGTTTATAGGCTGCGCCGATTTCCTCGCCACAGATCACCTGATCAACCTTAAGCCCTGAGTATGGAAATAAACGATAAGGAAGCACCAAAACAGCACACAGGTTGGATAAAGCTGCGCCATGCGGTGTTTACAGCGCTGTTCTTCATTCCCGCGCTGGCGCTGTTGCTTTTGCCCGTGCTGGGGCAGAAGGACGCGTCGGTAACGGAAAACCGGGCGCTCACGCGCCTGCCCGCCCCGTCCGTTTCGTCGTTCATGGACGGTTCCTTCCAGGACGCGCTGGAAGACGCCCTGACCGACCAGCTCCCCGGCGGGGAGACTGTAAAGGGCTTGGCGCTGGACGGAAAGAACGCCGTCCTGTCGCTGCAGAGCGGCCTGCTGTACGCCGCCGCCCCCGGGCTCAAGACCAATTACATGATGATCGCCCAGGGCTATTACCACTACGCGGGGGACGAGCACCGGATAGTGGAGAAGCCCGAAGAACAGGACCCGGAGCGGCTCAAGAGCTTTGCCGCCGCATTCGCGGGGATACCCCGCGGGCAGCTCTGCCTGTATTTTATAGAAAACTCCCGCACGGTGGACTTTGACCGCCCGGAGATGAGCGGGGAAGTGTA